>JAPULM010000486.1 GCA_027294925.1 bacterium | reverse complement strand
ACAAGATCGTGCCGGATGAAGTCAACCTGCTGTATGTCGCCATCACGCGGACCAAAGCGCGTGTGGAATTACCCGGTTCGTTAGCCAGATTTCATCAATTCATGGGCACTCCTCAGCGCCTCATGCCAGAGTCCCCACCCCATTCTGTGGACGACACATCGGTGTAGCAAATTAACAAATAGGTGCAATGAGGACGTCGTCTTCACGCAGGTGTTCCAGCAACCGATTCAATCCCGGTCGTGCGGTACGTGCGCCACTGGCCACCTGTCCATCCCGAAAACCTGAATCAGTTGAAATTCTTGACATTTGCTCTGGCCATGATCATCCTTGAGCGATGCATTGTCCCGTATCCGCGCACCTCTCGCGATAAGGTCTACGATCATGCCAGCCATCGTCTCTGTCCTCCTCGCCTTACGACATCAGGTTGCCGTCTATAAGCAGAGCCTCTCCCGCCCGAAGCTTCAGCCCACCGATCGACTCTTCTGGGCTTGGCTGTCACGCCTGTGGTCTGGTTGGCAACAGGCGCTATCGTTTGTTCAGCCACGTACCGTCATTGCCTGGCAGAAAAAACGATTCCGAGATCACTGGCGACAGCTCAGCCAGCACGGTAAACCGGGTCGACCCTCGATTGCCACAGAAGTCCGTGATCTTATCCGGGACATGTGGCAATCCAATCCAACGTGGGGCTCGCCTCGCATCATGGGAGAACTCCGTAAGCTGGGCATCAACGTGGCCAAATCGACCGTGGAGAAGTACCGTCCGCGCGTCCGCAAGCCGCCGTCACCAACGTGGAAGGCGTTCTTAACGAACCATGCGAAGGACTTGATCTCTTGCGAATTCTTCACCGTACCGACGGTAACATTGAAGGTGCTGTTCGTTTTCGTCATCCTGGCCCACGAGCGACGCCGCATCGTCCATTTCAACGTCACCGAGCATCCCACGGCGCAGTGGACGGCACAGCAGATGGTCGAGGCCTTTGCCTGGGATGAGGTGCCGCGGTATCTTCTACGCGATCGGAACTCGATTTACGCTACCCATTTCCAACAACGCATCGAGCACATGGGCATTGAAGAGGTCAAGATCACCGCGCGCAGCCCTTGGCAGAATCCGTATGTGGAACGGGTCATTGGCAGTATCCGGCGCGAGTGCCTCAACGATGTGATGGTGTTGAATGCGGTTCATCTTCGCCGTGTTCTCCAGTCCTATGTCGACTATTATCATGTCTGGCGAGTCCACCGGTCTCTTGACATGGACGCGCCCCACCATCGTCGGGTGCAGGCCCCCGAGCAGGGCCAGGTCAGAAAGCTGCCGGAGGTCGGCGGGTTGCACCATCACTATGAACGAATCGTGGCGTAATCGGAGATGTGCGAAGCATAGCTTGTTCAGCAGTTATGAGAAATCGGGACCTACAGGTCATACCTTGAGTTCCTTTCTTTGACGGAGCACTTGGCGTGTTGGTTAAGCCCGTGTTTAAGCGCACCGACGTGCCCTGCAGGCATTTGATTCTTATACTAATTTATGTCAACATGCGCCATGGCTGCTCTCTCAGGGGTGTGGTCAGAAGATATGGTTAAGTACCTGGACGAGGGTAGGAGAGGGGGCTGCCCTTTCCTATCTAGCCATTATTTCAGTGTTGATTACGAGAGGGGGAAAGCCATGAAGGCGGTGTTGCTAACCAAACATGGTGGCCCGGAGGTGCTCAGCTACGGAGAGGCGCCAGACCCGAGCGCTGGGCCGGGTGAGGTGGTGGTTGATATCCACGCGGCCAGTGTCAACGCGGCCGATTACAAGGTGCGCTTGGGGGGCGAGCGCCATAAAGTCACATTCCCTCATATACTGGGTCGTGATTTTTCCGGCCTGGTGAGTACAGTCGGTTCGGGCATCATCGATCTGGTGGTGGGCGATGCGGTGTTTGGGGTTGCCGATCAAGGTATTGAAGGGGCATACGCGGAAAAGATCGCCATTAAGGCCGAGATCATTGCCAAGAAGCCCGACAACCTTGGCCATGCTGAGGCAGCCGCCCTGGCGCTGACCAGTCTCACCGCGCTTTGGGCGCTGGAGGACACGGTGCAGCTCAAACGTGGTGAAAGCATTCTCATTCAAGGCGGTGCCGGCGGCGTTGCCGGTTTTGGCATACAGCTTGCCAAGCATATCGGCGCTATGGTCACCACCACGGCCAGCGCCCGCAACCATGATTACGTGCGTCGCCTCGGCGCAGACCGGGTGATCGATTACAACGCCGAGGATTTTACCAAGGTGGTTGCGGACTGTGACGTGGTGTTCGACACGGTTGGCGGCGAGGTCCAGGTGCGTTCCTACGAGGTGCTGAAAGCAGGCGGGCGACTGGTGCTAATCGCACCTGCGCCAGAAGGTTATAAGCCGACCCGCGACGACGTTCAGACCTTGCGTCCGAACGTTGTCCGTGACCGCAAGCATCTGGAGCGCATGCTGGAACTGCTGGATGCCGGCGCCGTATGGTCACCGGATATCACCCGCTATCCACTGGCCGACGCGGCTCGGGCGCATCAGGTGAGCGAATCACGTCACTTGCGCGGCAAGCTGGTGTTTGAGGTTCACTAAGGCGAGGGGGGCAAAGAGGCAAGCGTTGTTTTACGGGCCGCCCTACGAAATGGAAGACTGCATGGTCTTAGGCGAGGGCCTCCAACATCACCCGTAGGGCAACGTGCAAGCCGGCCGCTAATCCGTCCTCATTCATTTCAAATTCCGGGGCATGATGGGGGCGCGGTAGTCCGCTTGCCGGCCCAATACCCACCCTGAAATAACAACCTGGCCGTTGCTGTAAGAACAAGCTCATATCGTCGCTCGCCATGACCAATTCGCCTTCTTGTACGACATCGTCTCCCAGCGTATCAATGGCGCATTGGCGGACAAAATCCGACTCTTTGGAATGATTGATGACAGCTGGGCATCCATCACCTTGAAACGACAAGTGGGCCTCAGCCTGGTAGGCATGGGCAATGTCGGTGACAAACGAACCGAGACGTTCGATGACTTGTTCTCGCACCGCTTGATTAAAGGTGCGCAGTGAGCCGCGCATCATGGCGGTAGCTGGAATGATGTTATGTTTGGTACCGGCTTCAAGTTGGCCAACCGTTAAGACAGACGGCTCTTGTGCGGTCACTTCGCGTGACACCAGATTCTGCATGCCAAGTAGAATGTTCGCCGCTACGGTGATGGGGTCGATCGACAGATGCGGATAGGCGCCATGTCCACCCTTGCCATGCACTTCGACGTTGAAGAAATCGGCTGAAGCCATCGAGGGACCAGGCTTGACGGTGACCTGACCGGCTGGCTGTTGGGTGGTGAGATGCAGGCCGTATACCTCTTCAACGGTTGGATTGTCCAGCACGCCGGCTTCGATCATCGGCTTGGCGCCAGCAAAAATTTCCTCCGCCGGCTGGAAAATAAACACCGCTGTTCCGGGTATGTCAGGTCGCTGTGCTGCCATGATTTCAGCCAGCGTAATACCAATTGCGGTATGACCGTCATGTCCACAGGCGTGCATGACGCCTTCCTTGCTAGAGGCAAAGGGGGCGTCGAGCAGCTCCGTCAAGGGTAATGCGTCAATATCCGCACGCCAGGCAATGGTTCTGCCGGGTTTGTCACCATGTAAGATGCCGACAACACCCGTTCCGCCGATGCTGGTATGTACCTCGAGATTCGCTGCGTGGAGGCGCTCGGCGATGATTTCAGCCGTGCGGTGTTCCTGCAAGCTGAGTTCAGGATGGCGGTGAAAATCACGCCGTAAGGCAATCATGCTGTCGACGCGTTGATGAACCGCCAACTGCCAGTCGGGTTGCGCTTTCATGCTGCGGTGGCTCCTTTCAAGGACTTTTGCCTGGTTGTTGTCGCGTCACCGATTTAGGCTAATGATGCTTCGGATGGAAAACCTTTGCATTCATATCAGCTTACACTGACGCCGTGTGTTAGGTCAACGGCTTATAACGGGCAGGGCGGGTCTTGACAGCAAGTTGTTGCGGTGTATCATCACATCGGCGACCTGGACATTGCCGTGCTGTCATTCGCTTACCATATAACCTTCTCCCGCCAGGGGAGAAGGTCTCGTGGTTCATGTGCAGGGAAGGAGAGCCGTTGTGGATGATGTATTGATTCGGGGCGCCCAGGTGATCGACGGCAGCGGCACACCCGGGCGGACGGTAGATGTGGCGATCCGGGATGGACGCATCGTCGCCATGGCGGCCGCAGCCGGACGGCAGGCGCACCGCGTCATTGACGCCACTGGACTGGTCGCAACGCCGGGTTTTATCGATATTCACACCCACTCGGACTTCACCCTACCGCTCAATCCCAAAGCGGAGAGCAAAATCCGCCAGGGGGTGACGACCGAAGTGGTAGGTAATTGCGGCTTTTCGGTTGCGCCGGCGTTGCCCGGTAAGGTGGACATGTTGCGCGACTATCTGGCGGCTAGCGCGCCCTGGTTAGAGTTCCGGCAAACGAACTTTACCGATTACATGGACACGTTCCCCGCCACAGCAGTCAATACCGTCATGCAGGTGGGGCATCACACCCTGCGTCTGATGAGCATGGGAACAGAGCAACGCGCTCCCCACGATGATGAGTTAAAGCACATGCAAGAACTTCTGGCCGAGGCGCTACAGGCTGGTGCTTTGGGGCTCTCCTCCGGTTTGTTTACCATCCCGGGTGGTTATGCTGATGGTGACGAAATGATTGCCTTGGGGCACACCCTGCGCCAACACGGCGGACGTTATTCATCTCATGTTCGGGATGAGGCCAACCAGGTGTTCGATGCCGTACAAGAAGCCATTGCGGTAGGCGAAGCCTGTGATATCCATGTGCAGATTGCTCATCTCAAGCTTTCCGGCATGGACAATTGGGGTCATGCATCGGCGCTGCTCGAGCTAATCGAAGCGGCGCGGCAGCGCGGCGTTCAGGTGGACTGCGATCAATACCCCTACACCGCCGCCACCAATCCCCTGCGCAACCTGCTGCCCACCTGGGTGCAGGGCGGGGGAATGGCAGCCATGTTGCAGCGTCTGGCTACACCCGACACGCGTCAGCGCATCGCCCTGCATATCGAGACGCATGGACTGAACAATTTTGGCCGTATTCCCTCCTGGGACGAGGTATGTATCGCCATCTCACCCCATCAACCGCAGTATGCCGGGCAGACACTCGGGGATATTGCGCGTCAGTGGGGTTGTGAGCCGCTGGACGCCGTCTGTGACTATCTCATTGCCGACCAGGGCCACACACGTATTCTCATCACCTCAATGGACGAGGCTGATGTACAGACCATTTTGCGTTCGCCAAGCAGTCTGGTGGGATCGGATGGCACCGCACTAGCACCGTACGGGGTGACCGGGCAAGGCAAGCCACATCCGCGCTTCTACGGCACCTTTGCCCGTGTGCTAGGTCATTACGTGCGAGAACTCGGTCTGCTGACTCTAGCGCAGGCAATCTACAAAATGACCGGTGGCGCTGCGCAGGCTCTGGGCTTGCGCCATCGCGGTCTATTGCGAGAGGGTTATTGGGCCGATATCACCCTGTTCGACCCCGACACCATTGCCGCGACCGCCACCTATGATGACCCGCATCAGTATGCCACAGGACTATCGACCGTTATGGTCAATGGCCAGGTCGTCATCGACGCTGGTGAACATACAGGTGCCTTAGCTGGGCGCGTTTTGCGGCGCGGTCCACACGGGTTAGATAGCCGGACATAAATTTTTGCCCTCTCCCTGGCCAGGGAGAGGGCAAAAAGCCGAGGAACTTTTGTCCACATACCCTAGTTGGTTGGGCTCGGCACATAACGCAGATAGGGTTTTTCGGCGCGGAAATCGCCAAACATCTGCTTCGCTTCGTCGTCACTGACGGCCGGCACAATGATGCATTCCTGTCCGGCTTGCCAGTTCGCCGGTGTGGCGAGTTTGTGCTTCGAGGTCATTTGTAAAGCATCAATGACGCGTAGAATTTCGTCGAAGTTGCGCCCGGTTGCGGCCGGATAGGTCAGCATGAGCTTGATTTTTTTGTCCGGCCCAATAACGAAAACGGAACGCACCGTCATGGTGTCGGACGCATTCGGGTGAATCATGCCATAGAGGCTTGCCACCGTACGGTCCGGATCGGCGATGAGCGGGAAGTTCATCGTGGTATGCTGCGTTTCGTTGATGTCGTTAATCCAGCTGTTGTGCGAATCAATCGGGTCAACACTGACGGCGATCACTTTCACGTTACGTTTCTCGAACTCAGGCTTAATCTTGGCTACGGTGCCAAGTTCGGTGGTGCAAACGGGCGTGAAGTCTGCCGGGTGCGAGAACAGAACGCCCCATCCATCGCCCAACCATTGATGCAAATTGATCTCACCTTCTGTTGTGGTGGCGGTAAAATTTGGAGCGTCATCACCAAGTTGAAGTGCCATTGTAACGTCCCCCTTGTGGCTATTGAAAACATGACGGGCAGAGCGACAGCCCATAGCGCTAGCGCCGCCTATCTAAACCTCTATTAAACCCATATACAAGGAAGAATGCTATCACGTTGCATGTTATTCCGCTAGTCATTTTCGGCCGGTTGGCAGATTTTTATCCGCCTGCTTGAGACAACGCTGCTTACACCTTCACCGTCGAAGGAAATGGTCTCTACGTCGATCAGCGCGGCAGCAGTTGACGAGGTTTGGCAACGTGCGTATGCTGTGGCTTCACCATTGCGCTCCCCGTCTTGAAGGTTGGCGGCTGGCAATGGACGCTACAGGACACATGAGATGACGGTGGTTTTTTGATTGAGTCGACAACTTCTAATACGGAGGGGTGATTATGCCATTCGGCGGCAATGATTGGCTGGCTTTAACACAGGAACCAAGCCTGGAACCGGATCTTCCCATTTGCGATCCCCATCATCACTTCTGGGACTTCCGCACCCCGCGTATTCCGCACCAACGGTATCTGCTGCACGAACTGGCGGCGGATATTAACAGCGGCCATAACGTCCGTTCAACGGTGTTTGTTGAAGCCAGAGCGATGTATCGTTCTGATGGCCCTGAAGAAATGCGTCCGGTCGGTGAAGTCGAATTCGTCCAGGGTTTGGCCGCCGCCAGTGCCAGCGGGTTGTATGGTCCTGGACGGGCTGCAGCAGCGATTGTCGGGCATGCCAACCTGAATCTGGGCGAGCGGGTCGAGCCGGTATTGCAAGCCTTGCAGGCCGCCAGTCCCAACCGCTTGCGGGGCATCCGCCATTCGGTAACGTGGGACCCGCACCCGGAGGTAGAAAATACGGCTGCGCACCAAACACAGGGGCAATTGGCCAGTGATACTTTTCGCGCTGGGGCGCGGGTGCTGGCGCGTATGGGCTTGTCCCTAGAGGCTTGGATGTACTTCCCGCAGATGCCTGAGTTGGCCGATTTTGCCAACGCCGTTCCCGATCTAAGCATCATTCTGAACCACATTGGTGGTCTGCTGCGGGTGGGTCCCTACGCCAATCGGAATGACGAGGTTTTGGAGACCTGGCGGCGCGGCATTGCTGCCGTTGCAGCGTGTCCCAACGTTAACATCAAACTTGGCGGTATCGGCATGCCGCGCACCGGTTTTGACTGGCACAGCCGGACCACCCCAATTGGCTCGGAAGAACTGGCCGCGTTGATGGCTCCCTGGATGACCTACTGTATCGAGCAGTTTGGCCCTAAGCGGTGCATGTTCGAAAGCAACTTCCCGGTTGATAAGGTGTCCTACTCCTACAACGTGATGTATAACGCCTTTAAACGCTTGTCTAAAGGTTACTCGGCTGACGAGCGCGCCGCGATGTTGCATGATACGGCAGCTCGTGTCTATCGGGTTGAAGTCTAACCCGGCTAAGGCGGAATGCGGCATGGTAATAAAAGGGGTTATTGCGCCTTGCGCCTTGCGCCTTCTGAAATCTCCTGACGTTGTGCCAGAGCCAATGCCTGGGTGGTTGTATAGTATTTGGCGAGTAGGTTCGGGGCTTCCCAGTCTGGCGCGCCCTGATCGAGAAACTGGAGGTAGGTCTTGAAGACCTGCGCAAAGTGGGCCTCATGACCGATGCGGTATCTATCCGGTATGATGATATGCCATTCGTTAGCCTGACGCCTTGACGCAATACCCGGATAGTGCGTTTGCAGGCGGTCTATGACCGCCTGCACGGCGCTCTGAAGTGCTACCGGGGATGTTCCGGCAGCCGCTTCAACATAGAGTTCGGGTTGATACCTCTGCGCTTCACTCTGCCGAATGCGCACTGTGCTAAGCGTCCCGCGTGTTTCGCCCAGGTGCGTATCGCCTGTGCCTGACGGCGCCTGGTAGTCCCACTGAACGATGATTTTGGTATGCATGCCCTTGATGGTGTAGAGCATTTCCCCATTGCAGGAATACGGCAAGTTGCCGTTGCCATCGAGCCTCTGGCGCAGTGCTGGGGGGAAATCAGCCAGACCCGTTACATGCTGGAACTGTTCCCGTGTCAGGTTGGTGGACCAGCGTCGGGCCTGCAACATGTTGATATCCGCATAGTCGATGGCTTGCTGCGGAAAACAGCTCCAGATGACTTGATCCACCAGGTGAGTGGCCACATCAATGATGCCTTCGCCTTGTTGAGACACGTCGAAATACCATCCGGGTCGAGTCAGAGGGCGTCCATCGACGGATTTGAACAGGTGATGGGTGCTTTGTTTAAGCACCGCAGGTCGCTCTGGCGTGCCGCGCTCTAAGACGCCAAACACATTGGCGTCGTTGACCAGCTCTTTAAACAAAATGTTGGTAATTTCATGCCGCGAGGTCATGATGTCGGAAAGTAAGGTACCCTGTTGCCTAGCCAATGTTAACGCTGTCTTGATGACGTCCCAACTCTCAGGGTTGATACACATCGGTTTGTCGGCCAGAACATGCAAGCCGGCCTCAACCGCCGTTTTGATATAGCCGGCTTTGCGTGCGTTAATACCGGCGATAACCACCACATCGCCCGGCCGTTGGGTCAATAGTTGCTGCACGAAATCCGCCCCCTGGTAAACCTGTTGATGCCAGGAGGTGGGACACGTCGAGCGGCTGTTGAAATTCTCAATGTGACCCAGATGGGCCTCCAGGTCGTCACCTTGCGGTGCAAAGACATAGACGCTAGATGAAACCTGGTCGTACATTATTTTCTGCAGTAGAGCGGCGTGGAAATGCCCCGGGTCAAGTGTCATCAAGGTGATCATGGGTAACCTCATACGCTTAACATTGATCGTTTGGCCCGATCATGATGGTGCGATCTTCCAGGTTGATGGCAGCCTCTTTTGACTTCAGGCAATCTTACGGGGATGGGCAGAGCCGTTTTGTCACCTCACAATAGGACAGCCTGTTGCAAGAGTAAAGGTTTTACCTGGAAGAACTTGTTTAGGAACTTATGCTATCATGCGATCTGGATGGGGACAGATTTAAATCTGTCCCCACGACATTTTCAGCAGTTGTGTACAAGGAGAATGATACGATGCGTATTGGAACGTCTGTCCCCTTACCGGCTTATACGATTGATCCGGCGTTTATGGCCAAAAAAGCCGAAGCATTGGGTTTTGAATCGATTTGGTATGCCGAACATCCCGCCGTGCCGGTGCATAGCGATAGCCCCTTTCCCGCCACTGGCGGCGAGATTCCCTGGACTTACTCGCATTTTACCGACCCCTTCATCGCCCTGGCGCGGGCCTCCGGGGTCACCAGCACGATCAAGCTTGGCACCGGTATCACCCTGGTTCCTGAACGCAATCCGCTGCTGTTGGCGAAGGAAATTGCCAGCCTCGACCTGTTTAGCGGCGGACGCTTCTTATTCGGCATTGGCACCGGCTGGCTGCGGGAGGAAACTGAGCTGATGGGCGGCGACTTTGCGCACCGCTGGACGCAGACCCGTGAAGCCATCGAGGTGATGAAGGAACTCTGGACACATGAGGAGGCGGAGTACCACGGGCGTTATTTCGATTTCCCGTTGGTGCGCTCTTTTCCCAAGCCGGCTCAGAAACCGCATCCGCCGATTATTATTGGCGGTCTGGCCAAAAATGTGTTGCGTCGGATCGTCGCACATGCTGACGGTTGGCTGCCCAATCGCATTACTCCGGCAGAGCTTGAAAGCAGTCGTGGCGAGCTTGACGCTCTCGCCAAGGCCGCCGGACGCGATCCGAGTTCGCTTAGCATCTCCGTCTATGGGCAAGCACCGGACCGCACCCTGGTGCAGTCGCTGCTGAATGCCGGCGCCGATCGGGTGGTGGTACGGCCTGAGCATGTGGAGACCGAGGCCGAGATGGGCGAACAGCTGGAACGTATGGCAGAAGCCGTGCTTTAAGTGCAATAGCAAAGGGCCGGCCCTTTATTTTAGTGGTGGTGGTGTATTAGCCGGGCGGGGTATATTCCGCCATCCGCATTCATTCGGTACTCAGGTGGCGTCCACTCGTTGCAGCGGCCACACCGCGACCTCAATGCGCTGTGCAAGGTGCAGCAGTGGCCTGGTATCTGGTAGCTTGATACCGTGTGGATGCGTCATGGTGTTGATGGCAATTTCAGCCTCCGCAGCTTGCAAGGGCCATGGCGTGTGATGAATGTCACCCCGGTAGATACGCCCTCGACGGTCGGTTGTAAATAACGCGTAGCGTTCGGTCAACCAATGCTCTAGGCTGCCCGGCTGCGACAGGTAGACGTCCCCGCAGGCTGCGTATTGCCCTGTGAAAGCGGCCGCTGGCGCCCCGCGATGGGTGCGTTGGCTGTGGTAGTGAATGCTGCCATCCACATGCCGTAGCCGCATATCGGCATGGAAATAGGGCAGGTGGTATAGACGCCGCGCGGCCGCCACCGCG
>JAPULM010000485.1 GCA_027294925.1 bacterium | reverse complement strand
CAAGTTTTCCAGCAGGACGCCCAATATGACATTGCGTTTACCTGCTCGCATGATGCCGAACGGCGTTTTGGTGTATTGAATCGTTCGCTTAAGCACGCATTGGAGGCCCGGTTCCGTACAGAAGGCCTGACCGTGGCGCGTGATACGCGCGGCTTCGATATTGTCATGGTCGGCGACACGGTGCGTGATCCCCGGCGTTACGGAGAGACCCTGCTGTGCTTTGTCAACCATGGTACAGGTATTAAAAATATCTTGTATCGCAATTTACGTGCCCATATGCAGACGCGCTATCACATCTTTGTCGAAGGAGATTATCGCCTTGAACGCATTCGTCAGGCCGGCGTGCAAGGTGTGTCATCGGTGTATAAAGTGGGGCTGCCTAAACTCGATCCGCTTTTTAGGCCTGCTTATCCATGCCGCGAAACCATTCTCGAACAGCTTGGTCTCGACCCGACAAAGCCAACCGTGCTGTTTGCACCCACTTATAAACCAACCTGCATTGACGCGGTGCGCGAGCAGATTCTAAGCCAAACGCAAGGCTACAATCTGATTATTAAATTGCACCAGTACAGTTGGCGTGGCAAATACGCCCCGCATTGGCATCACACCTTATATGAACGAGTGGTAACGCATTATTCGCACGCTGTATTAATTCCTGTCGATGACTATAATATCTTGCCGTATCTACATGCAGCGGATACATTGATCAGCGAAGCGTCAAGCACCATGTTCGATTTTCTCGCACTTGATAAAATCGGCATTATTTTCGTCCTCCCGCCTGAGCAGTTACGACATCATGACGGTGAAGCGCTACTGAGCGAGGACCCCGAGATGTTCTTAGCCGATGCGTTTATCCATATTAAACATCCGCTGCAGATCGGGGCGGCCATCGATGCGGCGTTACAAGATAATCCCGAGCGGCGCCAGGCCGCACGCAAATACCGTGACCATTTGTTCGTTGGGCTGGATGGCCATGCGTCAATGCGGGTCAAAGACACCATCGAGCAATTGCTCGCGGAGGGCGGGCATACACACCGCCCTTAGAAATGGTCTGAAAATCCCCTCTATCCTCATTTTGCCAAACAGGGTAAGAGGTCCCGCGTGAATTTTTAGGTAGGCTCTATGCAAGACATCAGGCAGGCGTTACACGACAGTGCGGCGCTTAAGATACAGGTTGCGGCAAGCCAGGCCGAGATCATTCAAACGATGATCGATTGTGTCTGGCAAAGCTTACAGCAGGGTGGAAAATTGCTACTGTGCGGCAATGGCGGCAGTGCCGCTGATGCCCAACATCTCGCTACGGAGTGCATGGTACGCTTACGAGAAAAACGGGCGCCACTGCCGGCGGTGGCGTTAACCACTGACACGTCCTTGCTAACTGCTGCCGGTAACGATGACGGTTTTGACACCATTTTCGCGCGCCAGGTTCTGGGCTTGGGACGGCCCGGCGATGTCCTACTGGCGCTAAGCACTAGTGGTAACTCGCCTAACATCATACGGGCAGTTGAGGAAGCACAGCGCCTGCAGATCCGCACCCTCGGTTTGCTTGGTAAAGACGGCGGCAGGCTTGCATCATTGGTGGATATTGGCTTGATTGTTCCCTCCTTCGACACCCAACGTATCCAGGAAACACATATCACCATTGGCCATATCCTCTGTGAAGCCCTGGAGCAAAAACTGTGCTTGGACCCGTCTTCTGTTGCGCCCCAAACGACCCGCCAAGGCGAGCCGTTATGAATCAAGCCCTGACGCTCTTTAGTCAACCCTCGCGGCCGAACGTGTTGGTGGTCGGTGACGTGATGTGCGATGTTTATCTCTGGGGCAACATCGTCCGCATTTCGCCCGAAGCGCCGGTACCGGTGTTTGAATCCATACGACGTCAACAAATACTGGGAGGCGCCGCCAATGTTGCTGCCAATCTGCATGCGCTGGGCTGCGAGGTGCATTTACTCGGCGCTATCGGCGCCGATGAAGCGGGGCTATGTGTACGCCAGCTGTTACGCCAACAAGGGCTTTCTGAAGCCTGCCTGTTGCAGGACGACAACCGCCAGACGACTGAAAAAACGCGACTGGTCGCCCATCAGCAGCAAGTTCTCCGACTCGATCAGGAAAGCCGTGTATCGTTGTCAGCCGATCTTGTCGAGCGTGCCCTCGAACATATCAAGACGCTTTTGCCAGAAGTTGATGGGGTGATTTGTTCAGATTACCGCAAAGGGGTTTGCACGCCTGAGTTGTTACAGCCACTCTTTCGCATGGCGCACCAAGCCAAACGCCCGATTGTGGTTGATCCTAAGGTGCAAGACCTCACCCTGTATCGTGGTGCGACAGTGTTGACGCCAAATACGTCAGAGGTCGAACGGGCAAGTGGGTTGAGCTTGGATACGCCGGGCGTTTTGCCTCGTGCGGTTGAGATGCTACTGCAGCAAAGCCAGGCGCAGGCGATACTGGTGACGCAAGGTAAAGATGGCATGTCCCTGTTTCACCCGCCACAGCCGCCAAGCCATATTGCCGCCCAGGCTCGCGAAGTCTACGATGTCACTGGCGCTGGTGACACCGTTGTGGCTGTCTTTAGCATGGCGTTCTTTGCCGGGCTGAGCTTGCTGGAAGCGGCGCAAGTCGCCAATCTGGCCGCCGGTATTGTGGTGGGTAAGATGGGTACGGCGGTCGTCAGCCAGGAAGAATTGCAGCGTGCTCTACGACGCCAGATGCCGCCTGCCAACCGTAAGCTTCTCCAGCCCCACGAGCTAGCTGCCATGCGTCAGCAGCAACGACGCAACCGTGAATGCCTGGTGTTCACTAATGGCTGTTTTGATCTTTTGCATGCCGGACATGTGCAGTACCTGCAGGAAGCCCGTGCCTTGGGAGACCGTTTGCTGGTTGGACTGAATTCCGATACCTCCGTCCAGCAGTTGAAAGGCAGTCAGCGCCCCATTGTTCCGCAAGCCGAACGCGCTCAGGTGCTGGCAGCTCTCGCTTGTGTGGATTATGTGACGATCTTCGAGGCGCCCACCCCTTTGCAACTGATCACCTCGCTGCAGCCTGATGTGCTGGTTAAAGGCGGCGATTACGACGCCGAGACCATTGTCGGGTACGATGAAGTTGTGGCTGCCGGCGGTAGCGTGCGTATTGTGCCCTATGTGACGGGATTGTCCAGCACCGATATCATTGCCCAAATCGTCTCACGTTGTAGACAGGAGGGAAATACGTGGACCTAAGCTGGCAAGATAT
>JAPULM010000484.1 GCA_027294925.1 bacterium | reverse complement strand
TTGGCCGTTCACGGTAGGTGAAATCCATTTGACTCAGCCAGTGGGGAATCCAGCCCAGCTCGTGCTCGACCGATCCCACCCGCAAGCGCGGATAGCGATCGAACAAGCCGGAAAAAATCATGGCAGTCAACGACGAGCGGACCCAGTGATCAGTGGTGGAACGTCCTACCGCCGTGAGTTCCGAAATGTCCATGGTGAACTCACAGCCCGGGATACCGCCGCGATTCGTGGCGATGTGCAGAAGCAACGGCATGTTCAGGTCTTGCGCCGTCCACCAGAGTTTATCGTAGATGGCTTGGCTGTAGGGTCGGTCGGGTAACGGGTAGACGGGAATAAACACCCCCACCATGCCCATCTTTGCACAGCGCTTCATCTCCCGGCAGCCCTCGTCGACGTTATCGACATTAATCGTGCCGATCGCCTTCAAGCGTTTGGTATCGGTACGGCAAAACTCTACGATCCAGTCATTATATACGGCGCAGATGGCGGAGAGGAGCTCACTGTCTGGAATACGGTACCAGAAGAGCCCCTGGCTCGGCTGCAGACACGCGCCCCAGACCCCGTCGTCGGCCAATTCTTTCAGCATAGGATCGGGTTCGTACGCCGCTTTGCGCACATCCTCCCAAACGCCAAGAAAGTCGATCGCCGAAGGATCCTCAAACCGTTGTCCAGCCTGAATCACTGCCCCCAAGGTCCCGACCTGCATCCCGTCGATAAACCAGGCGTCATAATCCCGGCCCGAGGGGGTTTGTCGACGCTCCATACGTGGTGCTCGGTCGCGATATTTGGACGCCATGCGATTGGTGTACATGTCTGGAGGTTCAACAATGTGGGAATCGGACGAGATCAGTTTGTACGCTGCCATAGCCCTGCCTCCTACTCGGAATGAATTTTGAAACCACGCACCCCCGTGCAATCTCCTGGTGCTCGAGAGCCGTACTATGATGTCTTCCTCGCGAGAAGGGGAGCTCGATCGGGACTTGAGGCATCTTAGCAAACGAGCCTGGCGTACAGGCGTCATAGCGCCAGACCGCGAGGATGGGGCAGTTTCCCCCTATTTAACCGGCCACAACACGACCGCACTCACCTGTCATGATAGGCATCACCCTAGCAGGGGCAAATCGGCCTGTCAACTCGAATTCGAGGAGGATATGGTCGGAACCAAGAGGCCAGAATCAGCCCGGCGTATTCTCCGTGGTGGTGGCAGTTGCAAACCAGTCAAGGATGGCGCCGCTTTCCCCCGGAGGGTATGCGTGCTTAAAGTCGGCGATTTCGTGATAGGTAACGTGGTGCCCCCACTCCAGCAAGGTTCTGACCGTCGCTCGGATATGCCCGATGGGAAACAAGGGGTCCTGGTCACCATGGGCGATGTAGACGGGTAAGCGGTGCGCGTGGGGGCTGCGCCAACGCGGTCGCATCATGCCCGCGACAACTGCAAGACCGGCAAAGCGCTCGGCGTGGGCAAATCCGACTTCATAGCTAAACGTGCCACCGTCGGAAAGGCCGGTTAGAAGTACCCGTCGGGTATCAACGTTGAAGCGCGATTGTATGTGGTCGAGGATGAGTAGCAGTGAGTCGATGTCCCAGGGGTGCCAGGTGGAACCGAACGATTTGGCGCAGATGAGGAGATAGCCACAGCTTTTGGCGTATTTCAGCCAGGTCCAGAGAAAGTCTTCATCATGGCCATGGCCACCGTGCAAGGCCAAGATCAGGGGCCAAGACTGTTGCGGTCGATAAGATTCCGGCACGTAACAGGTATAGGCGCCACGATGGCCATCGATATCATGGCGTTGGATACCGCTCTCAGGGTGCACCTGACTCGGCGTCGGGTCGCAGGCGGCAACCTCGACGTCCGGCAAGAGCCAGTATCGTTGCATAGCCGATAAGCGTGCGCGTACCGGATAGAGCAGGTGTTTCAATTGGGACGCCAGACGCTGCGCGAAAAGATAAGTGGCAAAATTGAATGGCTCCTGCATCTCGGCGATCACCTGAAGAATATGCTGCATGACAGCCAGCGCCCGTTGCACTGTGTGGTGCACGCCAGCGAGGTTCTGTGGGGGTATGACCGATGCCAGGCGTTGTGCATCGGTGGTCACCACGGCGCCGAAGGTGGCGGCGAATTCGCGCTGGTAGGCGGCCAGACGCTGTAGCAAGGTGTACCAGACGGTGTGGTCCAGCGTGTGGACAAAATTGGTTATATGCTCGTCGATGGTTGTCAGCACAGTGGCATAGTCGACGGCATTGAGTTGTTTTGGCTGGGCACAAGTAACGTGTCGCAGGTGGCTCTCCAAGTAGTCATGCATGGTCGAGCGGAGCGCCTCACGGCTTGCAAGCCACTCGCTTGCCATGCCGCCAAGTCGCTGTAATCGCCATGGTTTGTCCGTCATGACTATCCTCTGTTGCAAGGTTTCAAGCTTACCTT
Organism: bacterium; assembly: GCA_027294925.1. The sequence continues at coordinate 3,619 of JAPULM010000484.1, read as the reverse complement.
AGCGCGACCAATAACGTCTTGGCTTCTTGCAAATCCGCGGTGCCGAACCCCTCGCAACCACCCGTACACCGGGGCGAGTAGGTCGTAGGTGACGAATAGGGATTTTAAAGCATGTTTCCCACCGCGTCCACCCGTAGCCCTCACCCGGAACAAGTGCCGTGAGCGACCCATCTGGGGGGCAGAAACTGCCCCCTCTCCACAGGCTCATTTCACGTATTCTTGTCATGCATGGAGACCGCAAGCACGTAGCGGTTTTCCCCCCTTTGTTTAATTTGACCCAACGTACGGGGAGCCCGCTACAATGAAGGGGTTGTCTAAACATGCGATTCGTCTGAGCGTTCTATGACCTCTCAGGCCTTTGATTAGAGGTTCTCGATAGCCAAGCGCGAACCCGTGAGCGTAATAGCGTTGGTTTGAACGGTTTGCTTAGGTAGTCGGTCGCCCCAGCACCAAACGCGTCGACCAGATCAGCTTCCTCTAACAGAATGCCTGATAACATCAAGATTGGGATGTCACGTAAGCGGGGGTCAGCATGCTCGCGAATGAGGCGGGAAACGGTTAACCCATCGATACCCGGCAGATCCATATCGAGTAGGATCAAGTTTGGTGGATCTTGAAGTAGCAGAGGGATCACAGACTCGCCATCTGCAGCGGTTAAAATTCGCACCTCCTCGGCCTGTAGCGTTGCCTTCAGTAACGTGACCATGTCGGGGTCATCGTCCACAATGAGTACGGTGCTGGTGCCACGCGGGGCAAGTAGGGCGGAAGCGCCGGACGCGATGCGGCTAGGCGGACGGGAAGCCGTCTGTGATAGTTCAATGACCTGGCCTTCCGCAGCAGCGCAAACCTGTAGGCTACTGTCGGCTTCAGCAACTCTTTGTTTGGCCTGCTCACAGATCTGATCAATTGCTGCATCGTGCCGATCCGGGTCATGGTGAAATAGGGCAAGCTGTTGAACCTGAGTCTGCATGGCATAGTCGACCGCCCGTTCCATTGGCGTATGTCCCCAGCCAGATTTGTCCGGAAATTCATTCATGGTGTACTGTGCGTCATGAATGAGTAGATCGGCGCCTTCAATGAAGCGCAAATGTCGACGGTCTTCGTGGTGCACTGGTGAGGCGGTGGATGATGCATCAAGCGGGTAGAGTGAATGAGGTTCGTAATCGGAGGCGTAAACCAGGGTTACCCCATCCGCTTCTAGACGATACCCTAGCGTCAAGGCCGGGTGGTTCAGGTAGTGGGTGGTAATACGGATGCTGCCGAGTTCAAAATAACCCTCGGTCAAATCATGCAGACGCACATCGGCATGCATCGCGTCAAGCGTAATCGGAAAGTATTCATAGGACATTTGCCCTGCTAGGCTGGCCTCAATTTGCCGCGCCCGTCCGCCTGGGGCATAGATTTCCCAAATGTTATCGGGCATGAACAAGGGGGCAAAAAAAGGGAAGCCTTGAATGTGATCCCAGTGCGTGTGGCTGATGAGAAGATGGCCTTGCGACACTTGTCCTGAGGCAACCAGGTGGCTGCCAAGTTCGTGCGCGCCGGTACCACAATCCAGCACCACCAGCGTGCCATCGGCGGCTTGCACTTCTACACAAGAGGTATTACCACCATATCGCAGGGTCGTCTTGCCGGGCTTGGCAATAGAGCCACGGGTTCCCCAGAAACGAACGCGCATGGTTTAGACTCCATGATAACTGAATGGTAGTTGCTTGCAGACAGACAAGCTCTTAGTCAATAATTAAGTCGTATACAGGGCGTTAATCCGCACATATTCTTCCGTAAGGTCGCAGCCCCACACGATGGCTTCACCGTCGGCTATACCGAGATCAATGGTGATACGCACTTCCTCTCCTTGTAGAGAGGCTTCGAGCTGTTGTAAGTCGGGGTCCAGGGGCTCGCCTTTGGCAAATACGTCAGTATCACCAAATGCCATGCTTACATTGTCGGGCCGGATGTCCGTTTCTTCATGGCATTTTCCGATCGCCATAGAGAGTCGTCCCCAATTGGGGTCAGCGCCGTGCACCGCGGTCTTCACCAGTGGTGAATTGACCACCGCTTTGGCAATGCGTTTCGCCTGGCGGTTGTCGCGGGCTGAGGTCACCGCCACTTCGATCAGTTTGGTAGCGCCCTCCCCGTCTCGGGCGATTTCTTTCGCCAGATAGATACAAATGTCATTGAGGGCGGCTTGGAAGGCGTCGAGGTCAACATCCCCGGCCTGCCCATTGGCCATCAGAATAACCGTGTCGCTGGTGCTGGTATCGGTATCGACACTGACCATGTTAAAGGAGGGCTCGACGGCTTGCCTCAACATCGGTTTAAGTGTGTCTAGTGGGATACGGGCATCAGTCAGGAGGAAAGCCAGCAGGGTGGCCATATTGGGCTCGATCATACCCGACCCCTTAGCAATACCGGCAATAACGCTGTCGCCAACCTGTTGCGCGATCAGCTTGGGACGCGTGTCTGTCGTCATGATGGCCTGCGCCGCCATCCCCAGTGCCTCGGGTTGTAATTGTGGTTGCAAACCCGTGATGCCTTGGCGGAATTTGTCGATGGGCATTTGTTGGCCGATGACGCCGGTTGAACTCGGGATGACATCCGTGGGCACAATTCCCAACTCATGCGCTACCAGTTGCGTCGTCTCACGTGCGATGTCAAGGCCTTGCTGGCCGGTGCAGACATTGGCGTTTTTACTGTTGATGGCCAAGGCTTGCGCATGGTTGTCGGCAAGATGTTGGCGCCCAACAATCACCGGAGCGCCGCAAAACAGGCTTTGCGTAAACATGCCGACCGTCGCAGCGCGCGTGGTGGAATAAATCACCGTAAAGTCGAGGCTGTCGTCTTTGATACCAAGATTTTTAGCGACACTTAAATAACCTTGCGGATAAAACGGAAGTGAGGGTGATGTCGTCATGCTTTAGCCTCATAAGCCGGCAGCTAGTGATAGCCAAATTGTTGCTCAAATGTAGTGATGCTATTGTCGATGATCTCAACCATGCGCTCGACCTCGGCGCGTGTAATACAAAGTGGCGGTGCGAGAAAGATAATGTGACTGGCGCGGGTTAGCAAGCCGCCGTTGGCCAGTAGCGCGTTGAGGGTTTTGACTTCCTCGCTGTCGATGGCGAATTTTTCTTTGCTGTCACGATTTTTGACCAGTTCAACCCCGGTCAGTAAACCGATGCCTCGCACATCGCCAACGGTAGGGTGATGCGCAAGACCCTGTAGCAGTTCCAGTAAATAAGCGCCCATGTTGGCAGCGTTATCAACCAGGTTTTCCCGCTGCAGAATATCCAGATTGGCCAGCGCCGCCGCACAGGCGACTGCTTGACCGCCAAAGGTTAGGAGATGCGCCAGCTTTTTTTCGTTACTACCGGTAAACGCCTCGACAACTTTGGGTCGACAAATGGCCGCGCCAATCGGCGCATAGCCACTGCTTAGACCTTTGGCGACAGTCATAATGTCACCGACCAGGTTCCAGTGCTCGGAGGCGAACATTTTGCCGGTGCGTCCGAAGCCGTTGATGACTTCATCGATGATTAACAACACGCCGTGACGGTCGCAGATGGCGCGTAAGCGGGGTAAATATTCCGGCGGTGGGATGACAACACCGGCAGAGGCG
>JAPULM010000483.1 GCA_027294925.1 bacterium | reverse complement strand
GTATCACCGATACGGCGCCGCAGCTTTGCCAGACGATCTTTGAGTTGCACGACGATGTCGATATGGTTTGGGTCGTCGTACAGGTTGACCACTTCCCTGGGATCCTTCTTCACGTCGTACAGTTCCCATCCGGGCGGTGTACGGTTTTGTCCCTTGTAGTTACAGCCATAGTAGAAGATCAATTTGAACTGCTTGGTGCGGATGCCGACATGGGCCGGGTTGTCATGATGCGCCATGTGCATCCAGTAGCGGTAATAGGCCTCCTGCTTCCAGCCGTCCGGTTCGCGGCCCGTCTCGCAAATCGAGCGAAAGCTGCGGCCCTGCATTGAGGGGGGCGTTTTGATGCCGGAAAAATCGAGCATGGTGGGACCGTAGTCCACGTTTTCTACGATGGCGTCGGAACGAGATCCCGCTTGGATGGTCTTGGGATAGCGGATCAGAAAGGGCATGCGCTGAGATTCCTCGTACATCCAGCGCTTGTCCATGTAATCGTGTTCTCCGAGCATGAAGCCCTGGTCGCCGGTGTAGATGATCACCGTCTTGTCCATCAGACCGGTTTCGTCGAGATACGCGAACAGCCGTGCCAGATTATCGTCCACGCCCTTTACGCAGCGCAGGTAGTGCTTCAAGTAGATGTTGTAGGCGGCCCGCTTGGCCGCCTCATCGCTGAGTTCCTTACCGACCCTGTAGTGTTTCGCGTAGTTGCGACGCGGGTTGCGGCGTCCGATCGATGTCCCGATATAGGGCAACAGTTCGTCCTCTGTGCCACGCGTGGCAATCGAGCCGAAGTGGGGCTGTTCCCACAGGTTGGCCGGTTCCGGGATTTGCACATCCGCCAGATAGGTCTCGTAGCGGGGTGCATATTTGAAGAAGTCGTGGGGCGCCTTGTAGTGGTGCATTAAGAAAAAGGGTTTGTCCGGATCACGTTTCTCCTTCAGCCACGCAAGCGTAAGGTCAGTGATGGCGTCGGTAGAATGCATGCCCTCGAACCGAATGGTGTTCCGCGGCCATGGTTCTTTGCCCTGGACGCGGAAGACCGGATCGAAGTACCGCCCCTGACCCGGCAACACGCAATAGTAATCAAACGCACCGGGTTCTTCTTTCAAATGCCACTTGCCGATCATCGCCGTCTGATAGCCGGCCCTTGCCATCTCCAGCGCCAAGTACTGGCGCCGAGTTTCAATTCGGCCCCCTAGATCATGCACGCCATTGATGTGGTTGTACTGCCCGGTGAGGATGCAGGCGCGGCTGGGGGTACAGATCGAGTTGGTGCAATAGGCGTTTTCAAACAACATCCCCTCTCGGGCCAGCCTATCGATGGTGGGTGTGAGGTTCAGCGTAGCCAGCCGGCTGCCATAGGCCCCGATCGCCTGGGTGGTGTGGTCGTCCGACATGATGAACAGGACGTTAGGCCGATCCTCGACCGCGAGGGCTGTGGTGCTAAGCAGGAGAAGTATCGTCGCGAGCTGAAAGGGACGAAACATGGGGCTTCCTCTCATCAAAGGGACAGAAGCATCTATTGCCTCACACGAACTGGGTTACGCCGGGCACGGCAACCACGGCTGGGGGCGGGGCAGCGTCCCAGGCATAGGCGGCCGGCGCCAACACTTCCTGGGAGTTTAGCGCCTGCTCCCACGTGAGGCTTTGGCCGGTGTAGGCGCTCATGCGGGCCATGATGGCCATCATGGTGCTTTTGGCCATATAATCCCCGTTATTGATGATGGTCCCGGCCCGCAACGCAGGGAAAAAGGCGTCATGTTCGAGTTGATGGCTGTCCTTTTCAGGTTTTCCCCCTTCGCCTTTTCGGGCCGCCTGCCAGGGAGACTCGCCCTCGATTTTCAATGACCGTGTCATAGAGAGCTTGCCTTTGGTGCCGAATGCATACGTTGCGGACTCGCTGCTGCAACGTCGCTGATGACGCGTGGTCGCGAATAAACGGACGCCATTGGCGTATTCGTATACCGTACTGAAATGATCGTAGATATGACCATGATCCGGTCCGGTCCGGGCCTGTCGCCCCCCGGTGCTGTAACAGCGAATCGGATACTCATCCTGCATCAGCCAGGCGCAGCGGTCGAGCTGATGCACAAATTGCTCTACGTTAAAGTCTCCCGACAACCAAGTGAAATAATACCAGTTCCGCATCTGGTATTGCATGTCCGTCATGCCCGGTTGCCGCGGCCGAACCCAGACGCCACTGCCGTAGCGGGCCGAGTGCAAGGAAACGATCTCCCCAATCGCGCCCTCATGAACGCGCTTCACGGCCTCCTGCATTGCGAAGGAGTAACGCGAATTCAAACCGGAAACGATGCTCAACCCTTTGCGCTTAGCCAATTCGGTCGTCTCCAGGACCGAGCGGACCCCAGGTGCGTCCACGGCCACCGGTTTTTCCGCAAAGACATGCTTGCCCGCTTCGATGCAGGCCCGTAAATGCATCGGTCGAAAGTGCGGGGGCGTGGCCAAGAGCACCACATCCACATCCGATTCGAGCACCTGCCGGTAGGCTTCGAATCCGGCGAACTGGTGGTCGGTATCTACCTGAACTCTGTCTCCTACCTCCTCCTGTGATCGCATGGCGTTAAGGCCCCCTTGCAGGCGGTCCTCGAAGGCATCGGCGACCGCCACGAGATGGGTACACGGGTCGGCCCGCAGGGCTTGAACCGCTGCGCCGCTGCCCCGCCCTCCGCAACCCACCAGACCGATTCGGATAATGTCATTGCCGGCGGCATGGGCGTGGCGGGCCATCGGCAGGGTCGCGGCCAGTGATCCGCTCAGCACCGCGGCACTCGATTGCTTGAGAAAATCGCGACGGGATCCCGTCGTCTCTTCGTTGTGGTTTCGTTTGGATGGCGTATTCATATGTAAATCTCCTGATGAGGTACTGGGTGTCTGGATACATGCGTGAATATACCTCATGGGATCTAACGATTCAAGAGAAGAGACTTGCCGCTCCCTATTATCCGAAATCTCTTGGACAGTGCTAAGGAACCGCGTACAAATAAATGATCGTCGCACCGCCTGCCCCGAGCTTGTCGAGGG
>JAPULM010000482.1 GCA_027294925.1 bacterium | reverse complement strand
GAGCAAGTCTCGTAGAGAGAGGCGTATAGAACATCCGACATGCTAACCGGGGGTAGGCACACACGGACAGACGGACGGTTTCAGTCTAAAAATTAAAGACGGAATGAAAGGCCGGCGATAACGTGATGGGTAAAGAGGTCGATTTCCACATCGGGATTACGGATGACAACCCCCTCGGCAAGCAAGGCAGTGTCTCGCACATCAAGCTGGAAGTAAGTAAATCGATACTCCACAAAGAGGGCAATGTGTGGGTGGAACTGCCAGGCGAGGCCTGCTCCAACTTTTACGCCGAGGGTGATCGCGAAGTCCGTATCGGTAAACAGCAAGGCGGGCGCCACCGTGAGCTGCGGTTGCAGGCGCCCCTGCGGAAACTGTGAGCTGGTCAGGAGTGGCCGCCGGAGCATGAATTCAAACGACACGACAGCGGTAGGATCGCCCTTAATTGAGGGAAGTTGGGTCGTCTGGCCGTTCCCAGCGGGAATCACAAACCGCTCATTCGCGACCCCCATCTCGATCTCCACATTGGCGTTGGAACGAACGGTTTGCGACGACGTGTCCAATTGAAAAACAAACGCGTCGAACCCCAGTCCCACGTTCAATCCAATGGCACGCCTGGTGTTGAACCAATACCCAACGCGTAAACCACCCGTGACAAATTCATCAAAATCGAGGTCTTTGAGAACGGCCTGGATGAACGATACACTGAGGCCTTGCCCGGTCACATCTTTCTCAATCGACACGTCATTATTTTGGACAAATCCCCCGCCGCCGTAGAGATCAACGAACCACTCCGCTGAGGCCAGCGGTACCGAACCGATCAGCCAAACTAACATAAGGCCAAAGATGCGTCGAGGTTTTTCGCCCATTATACTCGTTCCCCCTTGTAAAATATCCTTATTCGGCGTTCACTCCGGACGCCCATCTAGGAGCGGACTTCAACGCATATCGTGCCAGGACAACCAACAGCGTAGCCGTACACAACACCAGGGTGGCGTAGACCAGCAAGAAATCGAAAAAGTACCGCGGTGGAAAAAGCTGAATGGTGGCAGAGGAGGAAGGCAACAACCAATTTCTCGTCGCGAATAAGAGTGTATGGAACCGTAAGAAATGCGCTTCGAAATTTAAGGCGAACAGCCCACAGATGGCGATCACACCGACTAGGATCACGGCTACCCGCTTACACACAGAGGCGACGGGGCCGAGCGGCCAGCCTGGCGTGCGGCGGGTGCGATATAAAAACCCCATCGCCAGGCCGATAAGTCCTACGTTTCCCAACGGGCATAGGCGTCACCCAGAGCCTGTTCGAGGGCAACCAGTTGTGCGTTCGCTTGCACAATGTTGTCGCTGTCCTGGCGGTAGAAGGCTGGATCGGTTATGGCGCGACGCAAGGCTTCTTGTTCCGCTTCTAATGCTTCAATGCGCTGACGGTAGTGCCTCAAGCTCACGCTGCTCCTTATAGGTCAGTTTACGAGGCCGGTCGGACTGCCGAGGCGATTTTACCGCAGCCGGGACTTTCGGCTTCGTTACACTGGGCGGTTTGCATTGCCGGAGCCAATCGTCATATCCGCCGACATATTCATTGACCCGACCGTTGCCTTCAAGCACCAGGGTGCTGGTAACCACATGGTTAAGAAAGGTCCGATCGTGACTGACCAGCAGCACTGTACCCGCATAATCCAGGAGCAATTCTTCCAGCAATTCTAGGGTCTCGGCGTCTAAATCGTTTGTCGGCTCGTCAAGTACCAAAACATTGGACGGCTTGGTGAACAGCTGCGCCAGGAGTAGACGATTGCGCTCGCCGCTGGAGAGCACCCGCACGGGGCTCTCCGCACGGTCCGGGGCAAACAGGAAAATCCTGTCGATAGCTAAGAATATGGCGTCGTTGGCCGTTGAACATGATCGTATCGTTACCGTACGCAACATTCTCCTGGACCGTCTTGTTGTCTTCAAGTTGTCTCCCTAAGCTGATCGGAATAGACGACTTCAAGCCGTGTCCCGAGGCGTACAGTCCCTTGTTGTGGCGTCAGTTGCTTGAGCAACAGGCTTAGGAGGGTGGTTTTACCCGATCCATTGGCGCCGAGAATGCCCACCTTATCCCCACGCATAATCGTGGTCGAAAAGTTCCGGATCAGCGGCTGCGAATCGTAGCACGGATATGGATGGGAAATATAAAGCCACTTTTTCGCCCTGCCCCCTCCGCGAGGCGTGGCGCGGCTTTGGCTGGTGCTGGACAGGCGACTCAGGAGAGCGTAGGGTAGAGTCTCAGGGGTTTCTCGGGGCGAGGGCTTCGGGACGGCCGGTTGGGGAAAGCTGGAGGAGCCGTTGGCGGTCATCGCTGTGCTGGACACGCACCGTAGGACGGAATATGGTAGGGTTGACAGGTGGGCCACGAGGGCATGGCCTCGGAAAGAACGATGCGGGAAACCGGTAACAGCGCGAATGCGGTGGAGTGTGTGACCGTAGACTCTTCAGACCTCGAATTACAACAGTATCTGTTTGATCTGCAAGGCTATCTGGTTATCGAAAACGTATTGGATAAGGCAGAACTGGCCAAGCTGACTCAGTTGATCGATGCGCAGCAGCAGCCCAGTCCCAGAGAACAAATTCGTTTTGGCTCAGCAGCCGGTCGGCACGGCTCTGATTATGGCTTTCTGAATTGGGGTGAGGCGTTCTGTCGCCTGCTTGATCATGAGGCGATTTTGACGATTCTTCGGTTTCGTCTGGGTGACTGTTTCCGGTTGGATCGTTTGTATGGGATACGCATGCACAAGGGTCAAACCATGGGGTCCCTGCACGCGGACTACGGCGCTTCCGCACGCAATTCTTTTGCAAGGCCTGGTGAACACTTTCACTTTGCCGACAATGCCATCTCCGAGGGTTTTGCTGTGGTGGCCTGGAGCCTTACAGATGTAGGACCGGCGCACGGGGGGTTCTGGTGTGTGCCCGGGAGTCACAAAAGCCAGTTCAAGCTGCCTGGCCAGATTCTAGAGGCACCTGAAGACGCAGCGTGCGTGGTCATCCCGAAAGCCCCTGCAGGTTCGGTGATCCTATTTACCGAGGCCGTGATGCATGGTACGGCACCGTGGAGAGCGGACCACGAACGCCGCACCCTACTCTACAAGTATTGCGTTTCCCAGATGGCCTGGTCTAGTACGCGGGTCTTGCCTCCGCCTGACGTCCCGTTAACGCCGCGCCAACAAGCGCTGCTAGGCGAGCCGGGGGATCCCTATACGTTCTTTCCCTCGCTGTTCGAAGACCAACCCAGTGGCTAATACCGTCGTGTGCCATGCTATCTCTAACGCCCAATGAAACGGAGCTGTCGCTTGTCGCGGAAAGCCTGGCGTCCTTCTTTGGCGTCCCCGTCTGCACCTGATACAAGCTCGGAATAAAATCGCGCTAAACCATGTTGTCGTTGAGGGAAAAACCAAGCCGTTGGTCATCGACTGACATAAGAATGGCACTACTGGTCACCATCACTCTAGAGAGCAACGCATGAAAAGCTCACTCCCTGTCACCAGGCTATGTATCATGTTCATGGTGGCAATGATGACACCGACGTTTCCTGTCTTGAGCACAGAGCTGAAGCATCCTGTTGAAATCCGCGACGTCCAATGGGGCGACGATTTATCAACCGCCTTGGCGCGGAGCAAAGCTAGCGGAAAACCCGTGCTCGTGCTCCTGCAGGAGGCGCCAAGTTGCGCTGGCTGCCAGACATTCGATCACGAGGTATTCAGGCACCCACTGCTGGTGGAAGCCATTGAAGACGAGTTTGTGCCTGTGGTGATTGATCACCAACGCCGGCAAGAGAAAAGCCTTGCCAGGCGCGTTCGGCACCCGGAATCGGTGCCGAACGGTCCAGTCTTACGCTTTCTCGACGCGGCAAGGCAGGACCTCATCCCACCCATGGCTCGCATGTGGACAACGCACGGCATCGCATCACGAATGATAGAGGCCCTCCGGACCGCAAAACGTCGCGTCCCAGCCTACCTTCGGGTGGTCGCCATAGAGCAGGATACTTTGAAGCATCAGCGGGCAGCCTTCGCAATGTTCTGCTTCTGGACAGGGGAGTATGAACTCGGGAAGATCGATGGCGTCATCTCCACTGAGGCGGGTTGGCTCGAAGGACGCGAAGTAACGCTGGTGCTCTACCTCAAGGATCGACTCAGCCTGCGTGACCTTGCGAAGCAAGCCGCCGAAGTGAAATGTGCCCGTAAAGTCTTCGTCGCTACTGAACAAGAGCGCCACATGCTATCGACTGTCACCAGGCTGAACGTCGGTACTCTCGACCATCGTTATCGCACGGCAAGAGCATCCGATCAAAAAAAGCAACTCCAACGATGGAACCTCGCCGGTGTAGCAGATTTGACACCGATGCAGTTAACCAAGCTCAACGCCTTTGGTCCGGATGACCGTCAGCAGGCATTGCAGTGGTTAAGCCCGCGTCAGCGCAAAGCATTTCTAAACCCGTAGCTGGGTTAGCAAGCTCATGTGTGATGAACGGATAGGAAACATAAAGCCACTTTTTCGCCCTGCCCCCTCCGCCGCACGCCCCGCTGGGGGCCCCACCTCGCCCGCGGCGACGGCCGGTTCAAAAAAGCTGGGGGGCAATTAGCAGCATGCCGTGCACAGCATGACGCCCCTAGTGGCTGGGGCCTGACACCAGTGGTGTTAAGGTGTCCATAGTTCATTGATTTAATTACCATTATGGATGACCATTCGGTTTGTTAAATGATGTAAGGGTTACTCGGCCTCTTAGGAAAGTGCTTATGCGCTGCCGAAACCTCCGAAATCTGAGGGGAAAAAGGTCGTTTATGGTGAATTGATGGGACAACGTGCATTTTTGGGCATTCCAATGGGCTTTCCATCTTAAAAGGGCTTCTCTTGACGACTAAATCACCCATGAACTGGAAAGCAAATTTTGTCCCACCTTAACACCGCTGGTGCATATACTTGTGGACAGAGATAAAAAGGTGCTTTAAAATGCCTATCCGTTGCTGCCCAACGGCTGATATTGCAGATGCACGCCAAGCGAAAGGGGGCCGATGATGCCCAAGATCATTGCCGATTCCATCGATCAACTCATCTCGATCGAGATGCGCTTTGCCGCCGAGCTGCCGCGCGGCGTCATTCGCCCGTTGTATGAAGCGGCGCGGGAAATCCAAGGGGGCGAGCCGCTCGTCTACCAGGCCGCTCGAGCGTTGTTGGAGCACGTCGGACAGCGCGATACGGTCCTGATCGTGACGGGTTCGGGCAGCCGTTTTGGCCTGCCCAAAGGCGAAACGGACGGCCCGTTGGGCGCCGCCTCACTCGGCCGAGTTCTTGATTTTGGCCTGGGCGCTCGCACCGTGTACGTCTGTGACGAGCCGCATCTCGACCCGATCGTCGCCAGTGTCGAGGCTGCCGGCCTATCGGTACTCGATGCCGAGCGCTTCGAGCGCCGCCCGCATTCGACGCTCGTCGAGATTCATCCGCCGGGCAACGAAGCGGGACAACGCGTTGCCACCCAACTTCTCGACACGTATCAACCCAAAGCGGTGGTGTTCATCGAGAAAACCGGCCCGAATGCCAAGGGTGTGCATCACAGCATTATGGGAAGCGCCAAAAATCCAGACGAAACCGGGCACGCCTTCCATCTCGCGGAGGCGGCCAAAGCACGAGGCATTGTCACCATTGGCGTGGGGGATGGCGGCAACGAGATCGGTAATGGCGTGATGTATGACGCGGCGCGCGAGATTCAGCCCTATGGCGTCAAATGCCAGTGTCCATGCGAGGACGGTGTCGTCACCGTTACCGCGACCGATGTGCTCGTCTCGGCCAGTGTCTCCAATTGGGGCGCCTATGGCATCGCAGCCCAATTGGCCTACGAGCTCAACAACCCGGATGTCTTTCAAACCGAGGAGATGGAAGATTTTATGCTGCGGCGCTGTGTCGCCGCAGGCGGCACGGATGGCGCCTATGCGGCGCAAATCCTCTACGTCGATGGCACCTCTGCTCGTACCCAGCGCGCCCTGGTCGCCATGCTGCGGGAAATCATTGAGAACGGCTTGAAGAAGGTCTATCGCGGATTTTAACGGGGCTGTCAACCGGCACAGCCAAGTACTTTTGCTCAGGTCCTGTTAAGGCGGTGTTGAGCGTTTCCAGGAAATGCGGGTCGGTATGAATATGTTCGACCTCTGGGGGAATTTCCGCTATTTCATGAGTGCCCCGATGTAAAATGGCAACAGTATAGTCACGCTGCAACAACCCCTGCACAATAAAGGGGCCGGTTGGGCCAGTGCCGCGACCAACGCGGCAAAGATCGAAAGAATACTACTAGGGGACAGACCACTGAAGACACACTTTCTCCTCGATCCAGAAGTTATTTTTCTCAACCATGGCTCCTTCGGTGCATGCCCCAAGCCGGTATTTGACACCTACCAGGCGTGGCAACGCCAGCTCGAACGCCAACCGGTCAAGTTCCTGGGCCGTGAGGTGCGGGAAAACCTGGCAAGCGCGAGACAGGGGCTGGCCGCATACCTACATGTCGATTCTCAGGACCTGGTTTTCTTCCCCAATCCCACGACGGCGGTCAATATGGTTGTCAGAAGTCTTGATCTGCATTCTGGTGACGACATCCTGTCGACCAATCACGCCTATGGGGCGATGGACCGCACCTGGCGATTTATCTGCCGCAAGACTGGCGCGCGTTACGTCCAACAATCGATACCATTGCCTCTGACCACCACGGAAGCCTTTGTCGAAAGGTTCTGGGCTGGCGTCACCGAGCGCACGCGAGTCATCTTTCTCGATCATCTCACCAGCCCGACCGCCCTGATTTTCCCCGTCGAAGAGATCTGCCGTCGAGCCCGTCAGGCCGGGATACGCACCATTATTGATGGCGCCCACGCCCCTGGGCACATTCCGCTTGACCTGGCGGCGCTCGGGGCGGATATATACGTTGGCGCATGTCACAAGTGGCTATGTGCGCCAAAAGGAGCGGCATTCCTGTATGTCCGCCGGGACATCCAGCATCTCCTGGAACCCCTGGTGGTCAGTTGGGGGTACGAGGACCCCGCCTACGACACGGGTTATCCGTTTATCAACCAGCATGAATGGCAGGGCACACGAGATATCTCTGCGTTCCTCTCGGTGCCGGCTGCCATTCGCTTTCAAGCCGAGCACGACTGGGACCACGTACGGGCGAACTGCCGGATGTTGGCTGCCGAAACGCGTGAGCGTCTCAATGCCCTGACCGGCCTGCCGCCTATCTGTCCTGATGACCCAACCTGGTTCAGGCAGTTCTTTACGGCTCGCCTGCCAGACGTGGATATCCAGGCACTCAAAACCCGTTTGTACGACGACTATCGGATTGAGGTACCGCTGGTGCGCTGGTGTGACCAACCTCTGATTCGGGTGTCGATTCAAGGCTACAACACCCGCCAGGACACGGAGGCCCTGTTGGCCGCGCTAGAGGCGTTGTTGCCGCAGATGGTTTGAGCCAGAAACGCTGAGGAATCAACGGCTCATACGATCGCCTGCAGGCAGACATAATTTTGCGCCGCCGTTCGAAAACAGCACGCTGATGACGGTGATACCGAGACTCGATCCTATGTTGCGCACCACGCCCATTAACCTCTGCCCCATACGGACTTGCCTAATGTGGACCCATAGGCGCCGTGCGCGCCGCGGCGGCTTATCTCAGCCCTTTACGCCTTGAAATCTCGTTTGAAACCGTCTTCCCCCAGCTTTCTCAAGCGGTCGTCCCGAGGCCCTTGCACCGGGGAACCCCTAAGATGCAACCTTGCCCCATCCTGAACGACATGTCCAGATCACGCTAAGCCGTGCCACGACTTACTGCACGCCGCTGCGGCAGGCCGCCGCTAAAATGCCCTTTGTTTGTCCTATCCGTCCCTGTTGCCGTTACTGGCGGTTCGACGTCGATATACCTACCCCACACGTTCGTCCACCCTATAAAACGTCGTCTGTCCTCGATCATTTGTCGAGCCGTTCGCGCCTTGCCTCACAGACGCAAATTGGACAGGAGACCGCTCGCTTGCTCAAAGGCACCTGGCCCATGTCCATGGTCAATCCGGACGTCCTGGGCAACTTGCCGGCTTGTCCCGCTGCGCTGAATGCTTGAGGACGGAGGCGTGCAGAAGACGGAGGCGAAATAACTGATGCTAAGGATAGCATAAAGTAAAGTTTATAATATCGATCGCAAAAATAACAGAAACTTAGTTTAAAAGAAAGTTTAGCAGTTTTATAAGTATCATAAATACTAATGTTATATATATAAAAATATTATTGTATTTTAATAGTATATTAACAATCTATATAATATAATATAAAGAGAGATACAATAACTATAAGACTTATTAATTAATAATAAATTATTCATTATGCTTTATTTCAAATCACTTTCTGTTTCTTTCAGGATTTACCAAAGACATTTCGGCTTTGTGACTTCCGTTGTCATGGTTTTTATAGTGCTGTGTGTTGGCAGCCTCGATGCCGCCTGGTTGCTGAAACGGTCCGTTGAGGGGTCAGAAGAACGGGCCATCTGTCATCTTGAATCCGAAGCCAGAACGGTTAACGACGGCTACGACGATACCCAGACTCGCCTCATCGTGAGTACCGATGCGGTACAGGTTGTGTCAGAGGCGCCATTGGATGCGGAATTTGCCGATATTGGACTACAAATTGACCGTCATCCGTTGGTCAAAATGGACGATGTCATGGGTAGAAAACATGCGCGCTTCAAAACGCCTTATGCTGATCTAGTCAAAGGGTTTAGAAAGGGCCGGAGAGTGCGGGCACAATTACGATTTTGGCCGACCTGGCCGGCGACCGGCACGCATTCTGTGGTGTTCAGTCTGCGAGGTTTTAGCAAGGCATATGCGATGATGCAGCGATGCGAGCCGTAGCCAAGGCTCGGCAAAGAGGGGACAACGATGGGTCTACGGACCAAATTTAACCTGGTACTTATGCTAGTCTTTACAGGCGGGCTAATCATCACAGGGGTTTTATCGTATAACCTCCTGCAACAAAACGCCCGTGCTGAGGTGATTCAAAAAGCCGGTATTATGATGGAGGCCGCCCTCTCAGTGCGCGGCTATACCGTGAAGCAAGTCAAGCCACTGCTGGAAATGCAACTGCGACGTGCATTCCTGCCCCAATCGGTGCCCGCCTATGCCGCCACCGAGGTGTTTGAGGCATTACACGCTCAGTATGCAAACTACACCTATAAAGAAGCTACCCTGAATCCGACCAACCCGCGCAATCGGGCCACCGACTGGGAGGCTGATATCATTGCGGAGTTTCAACAGAACCCCGATCAGGGTGAAATTGTCGGCGAGCGTAAGACGCCAACGGGTCGAATGCTCTACCTGGCGCGTCCGATACAAATCAAGAATCAAGGCTGTCTAACCTGTCACGGGACGGTTGATGCTGCCCCGCAGACGATGCTTAACCTTTACGGTACGGCCAACGGCTTCGGATGGCAACATGGGGAGGTGGTGGGTGTCCAATTGGTCTCGATTCCCATGTCGGTACCGATACAGAATGCCTGGCATGCCTTTTATACGTTTATGGGGTCGATGTTTGGCATTTTCCTATTGGCGTTCATCGTGCTGAATCTGATGTTAAGCTCGATCATTGTCAAACCCCTGACGAGTATGGCACTGGCAGCAGACGAGATCAGCATGGGCAATCTAGACATGCCGGAATTGTCGGTCAAAGGTAAAGATGAGGTTGCCGTGTTGGCTCAATCCTTCAACCGCATGCGTCGCAGCCTGGAAAAAGCCATGAACCTCATCGCAGAGTAGTCGGCCGAAAGGGACATCGTGATGGACAGTGTTGAGCGTTCCAATCGGACCTGGTTGTGCACCGTCGTTTTCCTTGATATCGTGGCATACACCCAGCGATCTGTCTCGCAACAATCCGCTATGAAGGACACGTTGAATGGATTCATCACGGAGGCGATTCAGCATGTGTCTCCCAATGATCGTATCATTATCGACACGGGTGATGGGGCCGCCTTATGCTTCTTGGGTGACCCTGAGGAAGCGTTATTCGCAGCCCTTCATTTACGCGACTGCTTTTGCAACCAGGACCACGACAACTCTTTATCCTTGTCGGTCCGCATGGGTGTCAACGTTGGGCCGACACGTGTCGTGCACGACATCAACGGACGACTCAACATCATTGGCGATGGGATTAACGCCGCCCAACGGGTCATGAGTTTTGCCGACGCCAACCAGATTCTGGTGTCACGCTCTTTCTATGAAGTGATTTCTTGCCTGGCGCAGGAATACGCCCAACTTTTTCATTATCAAGGGGTACGTACGGATAAACATGTTCGTGAACATACGGTGTATGAAATGATGCTCGCACCGGACGCATCTTCTTGTGGTCAGCCGTTTGGCCAGATGGCGATACCGAGATCGGTTCCTGGCATGGTCCCAAAGCAAGCGCCAGTACAGGAAGAACGACATCCGCCGGCATGGCCCGCCGGGCTCTTAGAGACGGTTCAGAAGCAACTTGCTCAACACATCGGACCGCTTGCCGGCATGTTGGTGAAACAGGCGGCGCAACAGGCCACGCATGCGCAACAGCTGTATCAGATACTGGCAAGCCACATTGCAGAGGAGGGCGAAAAGAAACAGTTCCTGCAAGCCCTCGGCCCTGCCCCAGCATCGTCGCAACCGAGTGGCGGTACGTCTCTCTCACTCCAAGCTCAGGCAGGCCAGCATACGCCTCGCACGTGGCCAAGCGAGATGCTAAAACAGGCTGAAGACCTGCTGGCAAATTATATCGGACCATTAGCAAAAGTATTGGTTCATCGTGAAGCCAAGAACGCCGCGACAGTCACCGAGCTATATGACGCGTTGGCACGTCATCTCTCGCTGCCGGAAGAAAAAGACCAATTTTTGCTTCAGACACCCCGCACGTAGTGCCTCGCAATCAGGAATATCTATTTTCACGCCACTTTAGGGCGGCCTTCAAGCCTTCCTCTTCTGTGATCCGTTCAAACTCTGCCAGCTCCGGGACATTGGCGGTCTTCAAGATGCTGCTTAGATCAATGTTTGCACTTAAAGCCTCGTTTGGCCCCATGATTTCAAAAGTTCTATTGATCGGCAATTTAGTTAATCGCATCACTTCCGGGGGCACCAATGCAACTTTGACAGCCAAGGCACGTGTCTCTTCTTCGAGTTTATTCTCCGGCACAACCCGGTTTACAATCCCCAGCTGTTCAGCCTCTTCAGCCGAGACTGCCAGCGTGGCCATTGACAACCTGATTGTGGACGGCGCTTCCTGTTCCGCCACCGCCACCGCCACCGCCGCCACCGATCAGCGCGGTGTGGCTCGACCGCAAGGCGCGGCCTGCGACATCGGTGTCTTCGAGGCGCCGCCGAGTATTTCCTCGGTCGCGGATGCGCTGGCCGATCTGCTGAATAGCCTCGGCCCGGCGGCGGCGGCGGCGGTGCAAGACGCCATCGATGCCCTCGTCGGGGGCAACGGGGGCCAGGCCAACAACGGAGTGCCAGACAAGCTCGCCAACGGCGACCTCAACGCGGCGCTGGTGAAGCTCAAGGTCGCCCTGGCTGAACTCGAGGCCGCTGAAGCGGCAGCCGCCATGCCCCCCGATCTCACCGACGAGAAGAACGCCCTGGCCGAGGCGGCCCGGGGAGTGGCGCAGGCCGTCGTCGACCAGGCGGCGGCCGTGGCGAGCAGCAAGGGGGACCTCAAGCAGCTCTAACAAGCCATGGACGCGCTGGCAGCCGGCGACGCGTTGCTTACGGCGGAGGACTACATCGGCGCGGTGGACGCGTATCAAGATGCGCTGAAGAAAGCGCAGGCAATCTTGTAGTCCGCGCGTCGACCCAGGGGCGGAGGT
>JAPULM010000481.1 GCA_027294925.1 bacterium | reverse complement strand
GGAGAAGATCTCCCTCAATAAGGCAGCCCTCAAATTGCTCGCTAAAGGCGCTGGGTTGACGGAGGGAAAGCAAACCGTTATTGGTCAGCATCTTGATCACCGCTTCGGGACATAGAAGGCATCTGAGGCCGAGAACTTTCTGAAATCGATCAGGTCTTGTGAACAGATCGATGCGAAAGCGTCATTAGACGCGTTGAGCTAAAGCCCCTATGCGTACGCCTTTAAGAAGAAAAACACCACGACACCCGTCACCGAGACGTAGAGCCACAGCGGCAGGGTGTAACGGGCGATTTTTCGGTGCGTAACAAATTGACCCCGTGCGGCGTAGTACAGGGTGCTGAGGATGAGCGGTAAGATGATGACGGACAGCACAATGTGACTGATCAAAATGGTAAAATAGATCGGTCGAATCATCCCCTGGCCGAGAAATGGCGTATCGCCATGAAAATGGTGATAGAGCACATAGCTGATGAAAAACAGGGTGGAGAAAGTGACCGCCGAGAGCATAAAGCGAAGGTGGACGGTACGATTGCCGCGTCGGATAAAGACCCAGCCACTGATCAGGCAACAGGCGCTGAGTGTGTTGAGAAGGGCATTAGCGGCTGGCAGGGTGGCAACCCAGCCGGCATCGGTGGGGGAAGGCGTTTTGAGATAAATCAACCAGATGAGAAAGGCGCTGATGGCGGCGCTGATTAAGAGAATCCAGGGTAAGGGGTGGCGGGCGGCGGTCAGTGTGGTCATGAGGTTCTCCAATGGGTCCACGATCTAATAGCATGAGATACCATTGTACGCTTTCTGGCGCTGGTTTGCCGTTCTCCACCGTGTCAGGCTATGCCGGGATGGGATATCCGTCGCGTCGGACGAGCACGAGGTCAAGACGCCAATAGCACCACCGCCGTCAGGGCCGCGATCACCCCCCCCCATTGCTGGGGCAGCAAGCGTTCGTGCAAGAAAAACCAGGCCAGCATAATGGTTGAAACCGGGTAGAGCGAGGACAACACCGCCGCGATATCCAAACGCCCGGTCTGGGTTGATAAGACGAAAAACGCGTTGCCCCCGGTGTCAAAAATACCCGACAGTGCGATTAGGGGTAAGTGCTGCCGCACCGGCATGGGCGTTTGCCGCATCAACACCGCAACGAACACCAGAAGCATGCTGACCGGGGCCGCCCGTGCGGCAATCAGCGGCCATAAGACCGCCCCGTCGCTCACCCGGTCGATGACAACAAAAAACAAGCCAAACCCCACCCCGGCAAGGCTTGCCAATCCCACATCACGTACTTGCAAGGTGACCGCCTCGCGAGTCTGTGAGATCAACCAGACGCCAATCAAGGCGATTGAAAACCCAATCCATTGACGGGTTCCGGGAAGGCCTTCGATAAACAGGCCGACCAGCACCGGTATGGCAGCTGAGACAACGGCTGCAATCGGGGCCACAATTGCCATCTGGCCAAGCGCCAAACCCCGATATAAGGCGAGCAAACCGATGACTCCGGAAATCCCGGCGCCGGCGCCGTAGACCAGATCTATCGGCATTGGAAACGGCTCGCGCATGAGGAGAGCAAGGCCCAGCAAAAGGATCGCCCCAGTGAGTTGGGATATTAGAACCACGTAATAGACGTGCGTGCGTTTGCTGGCCATGCCCCCGCTAAAATCACCCGCTCCCCAGCTTGCGGCTGAGGCGAAGCCGTAGACGATGGCTAAAAAACTGGACGCTATCATACCGCTAGTACCGGTAATACACCCCATCTTAACACCGCTTCAGGATGCTCTGCCCCACAGGTATGACACGCCGTTGATGGGCGCACGCCACACGCGTTACACAACATTGCGCTGTCAGGATTGGGATGCTGACACTGGGGACACTGCATGGTCACCTTCCTCGCGGCCACCTGACGGGGTGGTGGTGGATCATCCTGGCAGCATTGTAGCGACACCGCCTGCGGAGGGCAAGGGCTTAGGTTTACGGTCACCTTCATGGCTTCGAAAAAGGGTGACTCTTTCCTCATGATAACCTGACGCGGTCAGTAAAGGCATGGCGTCTCATCCGGTCTACGGGATCTTACATGTAGCCGTCATTCTTGTATTTCTTAAATTCATCGATATACTAAAAAGTCAGATAACTAAGAGGCGTACAGTATTGTAGACTTGCCCCCTTTGCTTTAAGGAACACAGATGACACAAATTTTATGGACTCAAGATCTGGTACACGACAATGGGGTGTGTGAGCGCGGCTTTGCGATCGAGCGTGAGGGACAAGTCATTCCTGGCGTCTTGTGGTCGCCAGTTGCCGCGTCCGGCCCCCAACCGTTAGTGCTCATGGGGCATGGGGGAAGTGGGCACAAGCGCAACGAGCGCATGCTGATGTTGGGACACATGTTTGCTGCTGACTACGGCTGGCACGCCGCCGCTATCGATGGCCCTGTGCACGGTGGACGCGGACCGGTCAATGACGCCAATCACCCCGCCTACCGTGCCATGTGGCAACAGCAGGATGTGGTGCAAGGTATGATCGAAGATTGGCGGACGACCTTAGACGGGTTGAGCCGGCTCGCTGAGGTCGACAGCACCCGCGTCGGATACTGGGGCGTCTCCATGGGCACCATGTTCGGGGTGCCCTACGTGGCCAGTGAGCACCGGATTCGAGCCGCTGTGCTAGGCAAAGCCGGCATGAGCGGCACGAGCGTTGTGCGCAGTGGTATCGACAGATACTTCGAAACCTTTGCTGCCAAAGTCATCGCCCCGGTGTTGTTTGTGATGCAGTGGGACGACGAGCGCTTCGAACGTTCCGGACAACTGGTTCTGTTCGACCGCCTGGGTTCTCCCGATAAACGGCTGCATGCCTATCCGGGCCTACACATCGACAACGGCCCGGAGGCTTTTGAGGTGCAGGCAGCGTTTCTCGAACGCTATTTGTAGTGCTAGCGCAGCTGAGCAAGCAAACCGAAGCCTGTGCACTGCTCGCCCCGGTCTACAACGACACCACCGAGGCGGTCATGCTGCGAACAAGCTCGGGTTCGGCGCGGGCCAAAGCTATGACTCAGGGTGAAAGAGCGCCGCGTCGCGCAGAGGGGAGGCAAGAAGCGTGAATGAGCCTGATGACGATGGTGATGAATCGCTTTACCGAGCAGTTTTACGCCTTAGAGCCGCGCTGCGAAGATGCTGCAAGCAGAGCACAGCGGTGAACAGCGCGGTTGCGAATAGGACAATACTGGCCCCGGAGGCAATGTTCAGGTAATAGCTCAGGTACATACCCAGGAAAGCCGTTATCCCACCTAAAATAGTTGCTAAGAGAAGCATAGTGGCAAAATTGTTGGTTAATAAACGCGACGTTGTGGCTGGAATGACAATCGCGGCTGCGATTAGCGTCACCCCTAAGACCTGGACGGAGGCAAGCACGGCGATGGCCAAAATACAGGAAAAGAGTAAGCGGACTTTTCGTGTTGGCACACCGCATACCTGTGCAACTTCTTCATCAAAGGTGCTAAACAGAAGCGGTTTGTAAAACAACAGAATCGTCAAACCGGCGATGCTTACAATGATGCTGATGGTCACCAGCTCCTGTTGTGAAACCCCCAATACGTTGCCAAATAACGCCGCTTCAAAATCTTGCATAAACCGACCCGAACGACTCATCAAGGCGACCCCGACCGCAAAGCTGGCGGTGGTCACAATGCCGATGGCTGCGTCGGCATTGATGTCGCGTCTGGCGGCGAGTTTATCGATGAGCAGGACTGACAGCAGGCCCCATAAACCCGCTCCGATATAAAAATTTAAGTTTAGTAGATAGCTGGCTACGGCACCGCCGAAAACAGCGTGCGATAAGCCATGCCCGATATAACTCATTTTACGTAAGACGATAAAGACGCCGAGCAGCCCGCACAGGCCACCCACCAAGATAGCCACCAAGAGACCATGCCAAAAAAACCGGTATTGCAAGGGGTCAACCAGCCAGTCCATCTGTGGCACTCCGACTGCGTTGAGAAGCGTTCTGACCCGTGTGGTGATGGACGAGGGAGCGGTTGGCGATGAACGTCATGTCGCCTTGCCGCACCACCACCATGTCGGCGTTATAGGTCTGGCGTAAAACAGAGGGTTGGAGAATGACATTCGGCGTTCCCTGGGCGATGATGCCGTGGTTGAAGCAGATGAGCCACGGGATATGGCTGGCAATGGTGTTCAGGTCATGTGTGGTAAGAATGACGGTAATGCCTTGTCCATTAAGTTCACGCAACTGATGCAGGATGTCGTGCTGAGTTTTCATGTCGACGCCAGCGGTAGGCTCATCAAGCAGCAGAAGCTGCGGTTTACCAATTAAGGCGCGAGCGAGAAAGACGCGTTGTTGTTGACCGCCGGACAACTCCCGGATGTGCCGTTTGGCATAGGTGGCAAGGCTCATACGATCGAGCAAGGTGTTCACTTGTTGGCGGTCTTCTTTACTGGCCCAGTGCCAGTAATGCGTATGCCGATAGCGGCCCATAAGGACGACTTGCTCCACGCTGACGGGAAAATCCCAGTCAATGGCGCCGCGTTGCGGAACGTAGCCAATGCTGACGTGTTTGGCAAGTTGGACATCGCCCCGGGTTGCAGGGAGTATACCGAGAATGGTTTTTAAGAGGGTGCTTTTGCCACCACCTGTTGGGCCAACCAAGGCGACAAACTGCCGGGGTGCAATGCTTAAATTCAAGTTTTGAAAGATCGGTTGGTGGTTATAGCCTGCAGTGAGATCTCGTAACTCGATGAGTGGCTTGACCATTAGGGTTCCTGCCAAACGGTGGTTGAGACACAGGTGGTGAATGATTGCGGGTCGCCACCTAGTGCCTCAACTATGGTTGTCACATTCTCGATCATCATGCCCGCGTAGCTGTGTCGTTTCTCACCCTGTACGCCAGGCAGAACATCATCCCTCAACGTATTGACATATCGAACACCGGTTTCCGCGGCAATTTTTGCCAGGATTTTGCTGGCAAATACTGCTGATCCGAAAATCGCCGGTACCTCTTCCTGCCGCAGTTGCTCAATCAGATGCGCAACTTCACGTGGTGCAGGTTCGAAAAAATTGGCGGGTTGCACCGCACCTAGAACGGTCAGCCCATAGCGCCTGGCAAAATAGGGCCAGGCGTCATGATACGTCAAAAGCTTACGATGGTGAAGCGGAATCGTTCGGATGGCGTCAGTCATACAAGCATCAAGTTGCTTGAGCTGCTTCAGATAGCGCTTGGCGTTGCGGTGATACAGCTGCTGGTTTGCCGCATCAAGCCGACTCAGCTGATCGCGGATTAGGGTGATATATGTCATGCTATAGGCGACGTTCAACCACAGATGTGGGTTGGGATGCTCTTGTCTGGCGGGAAAGCTAAAATCGAACACCCAATCGGATCGTTTGATGGTTTGATCGCCGAGTTTCAAAATGGTGACGTTTGGTTTACCAATGCTATTGACGAGTTGTTCCGTTGGGATGTCAAGTTGGAGACCGTTTAACACCACTAAATCCGCCTCGGCTAGATAGCGGGCGTGGCGCGGTGTGGGCTGAAAGGTGTGGGCGTTGGCGCCAGCCGGTATCAAACCGTGCAGCTGGATCGCATCGCCGGCAATTTGTTGCACCATGTCAGTTAGTGGCATGACCGTTGTCACCACCCTGAGGCGGCTTGCCGGATGACTGTCTGACGGGATTAGCCAGAGAGATGCTGCTAAGAGACACAAGATGAGGTTTTTGGGCATATGGCAGCGTTCTTAATTGTTGAGTAGAGAGGTGGAAAACGTGTCAGCCAGCCTATCATATCGATGCATGTGGAGCAATTGCGAGAGCTGAATCATCCTGCTTGACATGTGAAACGGGGAATGGTAGCGATGGGGAACAAAAGTGCTGGAACGACGAAACTCTCAATCGTCTGAGAGGTTATATGTCGGCCGAACAGAATATAACTGACCTTGAAACGCTGAAAATCGAAGCTGCAGATAACTTCGAAGACGTTAATGATTTACTGTACCGGCTTGGCTGTACGGATGGCTTGCCTATTGTTCCACCTACGGTAGAGCGAGTGGGCCGCATGCTGGGTGGGCGTGATCCCGCCAAGGTGTTGGCTGTCATGCCGCCGCTACGGGGCCAGGCGACGCTTAGGAAACTGGCTATTTGTGCGGTTATGGCAGGCTGTCAACCTGACTATCTGCCCATCTTGATGGCGGCAACAGAGGCTGTGGTGGCGCCCGAGTTCAACCTGTTTGGCATTCAAACCACCACCGGTAGCGCGACCCCGCTATTGATTGTAAACGGCCCCATCGTTAAGCAATGCGGTTTGAACGCCGGGGCGAATGCTTTAGGCCCTGGGGCGCGAAGCAATGCAACGATCGGGCGCGCATTTCGCTTGGTGTTACAAAATATCGGCGGTGCGATTGTCGATTATACGGATAAAGCAACCATGGGGCAGCCGGGTAAATACACCTTCTGCTTTGCTGAAAATGAAGCTGCTAATCCCTGGGAGCCGTTGCATGTGTCGCGTGGCTGGTCGAGCGAACAGAGTACGGTGACCGTGGTTGGCGCCGCCGGTACACTCGAGATCGTTGATTCAACAAGCTTATCTGCCGAGAGTGTATTGACCACGATGGCGCATTCGATGACAATTGCGGGCAGTCTTGGGGGCAGACAACTCCTCGGTGGCGGCGAGCCATTGGTGTTGTTAGCCCCAGAGCATGCGGCAATTATTGCGCGAGAATTTTCCAGACAACAAGCGCAAGAGGTGTTGTTTGCTCTGGCTCGTTTTCCATTTCATCAACTACCGCCTGAAAAAAAAGCCCACTTGCATCAATCGCAAGGAGAGGCTGAGACCATGCTGGAGGGACTTTGTGTAGCAGTCCGAGCAGCGGATATCATGCTGGTTGTGGTGGGTGGGGTCGGCGCCAAGTCAACCTATGTGCCGACGTGGGGTGGAAGCACCAAGGCCGTCACACGAATCATAGAAGGGTTTTAGGTCGTCGGAGATCGGACCAAAAGGAGACGCGTCTGTCTATGCATGAGTCTGTTCGCAAAGTGTGACTGTTAGACCCTAGGCGCCGTTTCTAGTGGAAGTTCGAAAGGTTGTTTGATAAGGAGTGACGGCGATGTCGAAAGCTGCCGTGATCGGTGGACTCTTCGCAGTTGTCATCTTGGCAGTCATTATTTTTTTATCGATGGAGTTTGATCGGTATACCTGCGAAGTATGCGTGGCGTTTAAAGGCCGTTTCCAATGCCGTACGGCATCTGGCGCTGATCGCCAAACCGCCGTGCTGTCTGCACACGATAATGCTTGTGCGTTCCTAATCAGCAGTAAAACCGACGGCTTCCTCTGTTCGCAGACGCAACCGACTAAAGTCGTTTGTGCAGAACCGTAACCGCTCGCATGCGAATCACAGACAATGCGATAGGATAGAATCAGCCATGTCGTTACCATCCCCCACATCAGCTTCGGTACCACCTTCTGCATCAAAGGGACAACGCCACTGGGGCGTCACGTTTTTATGGTCGGCGCCTGCCCTCTTTCTGGTTTTCGTGATGCTGTATGGGATTCTGACTAGACAGACAGATAACGTTGGTGACGGCCCTCAAGTTGGCATGGCACTGACGGACTTCACGCTGTCTGATTTGCAGGGGCATGCTGTGCGGTTATCTGATTTACGCGGCCAGGTGGTATTTATAAATGTATGGGCCACTTGGTGCCCCCCTTGCATTGAAGAGATGCCAACGATTCAGAGGCTTTATGATATGCTGCACGAACGGGGTCTGGAAGTCTTGGCTGTGAGTCTCGATGCGCTGGGCAAGCAAGTGATTGTGCCTTTTGTGCGGGAGCATCAGTTGTCATTTCCTGTTTTACTGGATACGCAAAGCATGCTTGAACGACTTTATCAAACGGGTGGTGTTCCAGAGAGCTTTATTGTCGATAAGCAAGGTCGTTTGGTCGAGAAGATTGTTGGCCCACGCGACTGGGCTCACCCGAATGTGATCGCGATGTTTGAACGCTTACTCGCTGTTCCCATGCCTGGGGTTGAGAGCCAGGGTTAAAGGCTTACTACCAGATTTTCTTTTACACCTTGCGATTGACGAACTGTGGCAGGCGCTCGCGAGCGGGCTTATATTGACCTAGTACGGTTCTACCTTCTTTGAGCTTTAGTAGCGAGTTGGAAATTTCCGTAAGTTCAGCTTTAAGACGCTTCATGTTATCGTTATCTAAGCGGAGAACGGCTTCAATGACGGCGGTGATCTCAATCAACATTTGTTGCGAGGATGGATTGGCCGTT
>JAPULM010000480.1 GCA_027294925.1 bacterium | reverse complement strand
TAGGAGAGAGCTTTGATATATCGCTTTATAATGACGACTTTATTATTGACGTTTCTTGTTATAACATGGTGTCTTCGTGCCCAGGCCACGGCTTTTACCTTCCGCCTTGGTCCGCTTCCCGAAACGGATGCCGCAATACCTGGTATAGAGGTGTCTGATCTCCCTACCCCGCAATTGTTCCGTATCGCAATTGATCAAGAGGATGTCATATTTGGCGTCATACATCCATCCGAAGGGTTTGGTGTGTCCGAACCTGAAATTGGTCTGCCGGAGACGGTTGTGCCACAGCCCGTTCTTGCATCTGAGGAACGAGCTGATAACAATCCGTCGATGCCCTACCGTCTAAGTGGCGTCGAACTTCTGTTGCTGCGGGATACGCAGGTGGTTGCCGGGCAGTCGAACGAATAGCACATACGGTTTGTCCGTTTACCTGATTTTCCCTCCCAGCCACCTGCTTTTTCTACCCTGTACACGTCAGACATCAGCCGCCGCCTTCACCTTGCATCCCACGGTGAAGGGTTCGTTCTGTTGGGGTTGACGTGTGTGTTATGATCACCATTACTGTTGTCGGATCACATTGCCAATATAGATCCAGGTTCGTCAGGAGAGGAAGAGGGGACATGCAACCTCATACGAATACGAAACCCCTTACGACGGCCAATGTGCTTGCCGCGGTGGCGCCATTGCTGCAGCGTGCACTATTTCAGAACCAGGGGACACCCCGCTGCGACTGGTGTCATGGCCCTGCGGTGTGGACGACGGGCAACAAGACCCGATGTACCGTTTGTGGATATGTACCGTCGTGACAAGATGGTGTCTGTGCGTGACACAGGGAAGCGATTTCCTGCCCATTCCCAGTTTTCCTTCAATACTTTAGTCCGTGATGTGGCCGCCAGCGGAGGCATGCGTCAGGGGTGGCGGCGCGAAAATACCCTTTGGAATTCCTGTACTCTTATTTATTTTTATTTATAAGGTAGCGTGAGTTGCAAACAAGACACTTGCTCAAATTCCGGGTCTTTGTGAACCAAAGTTGCACCTTGCAGGACGGCACATGCCGCAATCCAAGCATCTGCTAATGAAAGACGATAAATCGCCTTGATTTCAGCTGCTTTTTCAAGCAGCATCCGGTCCTCATGAATCCAGGTAATCGGCAGAGACTGACACTGCTCATAAGCCAAGCGCCCGGCAGATTCGCTCTCATCTCTCCACACCCGATAAAGCAGTTCCATTAACGTCATGAAGCAGGCAAAGCATTCGACCTGTTGATTTTGTGCCTGATATAGGAGATTGGCCACGTTCTCTGCCCCCGCTTCATCATCCCGAAGGGTGAGCAGTGCGGACGTATCCAACAGATAGCGATTCATTCGCATGCCCGATCTGTCTGGCGCTCTGCCACTAGACGATCTACCGTCCCACCGCGACCGCGACCGCGAAACGCCTCGATGGGATTTTCGCGTACCGGCACCACACGAATGGTATCATCTTCAACGAACCATTCTAGCCGGTCGGATGGAGAGAGGTTGAATCGGCGGCGAATATCGGCGGGAATAACGGTTTGTCCTCTGGCCGTAATCGTACTTCTCATGGTAGCCACCTCCGTTGAATTATCATTTTAGCTATAAAATAATTCATTTATAAGGCCGCGTCAATCCGGCTATTTGATTACGACCCAAGCCTTTATACGAGGATCTTCAACAAGACCGGCGTCTCCAAGCGCGCGGCGGCTGCCACCTACGCCGCTAGAACCGATCCAGGTATGCGGGTAGGTGGTGTGATATAATAGGTGCCGAGCCGCACCAAGCAGAATCAGAGGGGCATCTTGAAGGTGGTTTGCATTATGTCGGCCTGTTGAGGATAAGCCGGATGATAAAGCTGGAGAATTGTAAGTGGTAAAGCAGCAGATAGTAGTAGACCAGGAAGATAACAAATAAACCCACCACCGCCAAAGGGTGATAGCGCCGCTTCCACAGGAGTAGAGATCCCAATGACACTAAGGTGGTTTTGATCATCATAAAGGCTACCGGATGTTCGTTTACTGTGCTCTGTAAGAGAATATTTGATTCCACCGCGAGCCCTGCCTTGACCCAGAACAGGGTAAAGATAGCATCCATGAGATTCAGTAGTAGAACAATTTGAATGATGCCATGCAACCAGCGGAAATGTTGCGGTGTTCCGACGATAAATTGGGACGACTGCGAGGTTGGTGCTTGTTCGGTATCTGATACTTGGCCTTTTGCTTCAATCAAATCCATTACCTTTCGCAGCAACAAGGTCGGCGTGTGATGCCTCAAGGGCTCCTTATCGGCACTTGGGACAAGCTAGTTGATGCTAAGCACGTGTTGCATATCTTGGGTCAAGTTGTATTGCTGATCGCAAGATTCAGGTATACTACGTGTGACGCTCATGAACATTGTTGACCTGATAGCTCAGAGGTGAAGAAATGGAGATGGTGGTGACCGGGACGCTAGCTGAGGCAAGTAGCCTTTTACAAAGTGAAAATTTTATCCGTGCGATTATTGCGTTGATCGATGAGAACGGCTATGAAGTTCAAATTTATCTGGAAGATGTCAATGTACAAGGGCATGCCAAGGGGTAGACGATGAATGTCTATGCCATCATTATTTTGGCAACGTTGCTGGTCGATTTCAGCTTGAATGTGGTTGCCGACATGCTTAATTTGCGTACCTTGCGGCCTGAACTGCCGGCAGCCTTTCAAGATGTCTATGATGCCGATGCGTACCGTAAGTCACAGGCTTACACCCGCGTGCAAACGCAATTTGGCTGGGTGACGGGAACCTTTTCGTTGCTGGTGACCCTGATCTTTTGGTTTGCCGGTGGCTTTCCGGCTCTAGATCACCTTGTGGGTGGGTGGGTGTCCGGTCCCATTTGGAGCGGTCTGCTTTATATTGGATTGCTGATGCTCGGTCGCACCTTGCTGTCGATTCCTTTCAGTATTTACTCAACCTTTACCCTTGAAGCGCGTTTTGGTTTCAACCAAACGACGCCCTGGACCTTCATAACGGATATGCTCAAAGGGTTTGGCTTGGCAATCCTGCTGGGTGGACCGCTACTGGCCGGTATCCTGGCCTTCTTTGCCTATGCCGGACATTATGCATGGTTGTACTGTTGGGGCGTTACCACCGCATTTATGCTTGCGGTGCAGTTTATCGCGCCAAGCTGGATTATGCCGCTGTTCAACACCTTCAAACCCTTAGACCCCGGAGCACTGAAGGAGGCGCTGTTTACCTATGCCCAGCGGGTGGGTTTCCCACTCAAAGATGTGTTTGTGATGGACGGTTCTCGTCGCTCCAGCAAATCGAATGCGTTTTTTTCCGGCTTTGGTAAAAGCAAACGGATTGCTCTGTTCGATACCTTGATCGATCAGCTAACGAACGCCGAACTGGTGGCGGTGTTGGCGCATGAGATTGGGCATTACAAGAAAAAACACGTGATCAAAGGTATGCTGCTTAGCATTGCACACATGGGTGTGATGTTTTTTCTACTGTCGATTTTTATGACGCACGAGGGCCTTTTTCGCGCCTTCTCGATGAACCAGCCGTCTATCTATGCCGGGATGATCTTTTTCGGTTTGCTTTATGCCCCAGTGGAGCTGTTACTGTCGATTGCCATGAGCCTTTTTTCTCGCCGGCATGAATATGAGGCCGATCGTTTTGCGACGCAGACCGGTGACAACCCCGAAGCGCTGGTGCAAGGCCTGCAAAAACTGTCTTTGCATAATCTGTCGAATCTCACCCCGCACCCGTTTTATGTGTTTCTAAATTATTCGCATCCGCCAGTCTTGGAACGCATCCAAGCCATCCGTCGGGCGGCGTTGGATACGGCACCAGAGGCCACTTGAGCCGGACCAGCTTGGCGTCGATATCTGCGGTGATAACGTCGGCCCCTTGTTGCACCAGGCCGACGCACATGGCGCGCCCAATCCCACCCCCAGCACCGGTTACCAGCACCACTTTATTGGTCAAACGTTGCATACGACCCTCCTGTCGAGGCCGCTTCCGTAAACATAAGAAGACGGCCTGATAATCCGCCATGCGAGATGGCCAATAATGAGGGACAGATTTTTGATGGGTGGCAGTTGTAACAAAAACAGAGGTAACATTCAATGAGCACGCATGTCGCTCAGGGTCATTCAGTTCTTCCTCTCCCCCTTTACAAAGGTGGGTAAACAGGCTCTGCATGAATTTTAAGACGGTTTCTAAGCGAAACCATGCTTATATCGTTTTGCTTCGTCATTGGAAAAGTTCATGCCGGTTTACGCTGTTTTGCATGCTCGTACTGCTACAGGCAGCATGTACCTCAAAGACCGCCAAGGTGCAGGATATAGATACGTCTGTACCTTTTCCCGAAGTGCGGAAAATCGTCTTGGATGGAAATACCCAGTTCAAAAGTGCAGCTCTCAGAAAAGTGATGGCAACCAAGCAACGTCCGCTTATACCGCCCTGGAAACGTGGTGAGCCATACAATCCGCCAACCCTGGAGGCTGACTTGCAGCGCTTGAAAAAATTTTACTTCGACCGTGGTTTTTTGGACACGGTCGTTCGCCTCGGTGATGTACACGAAGACACGGAGAAGCATACCGTGTCGATCACTATTATAATCGATGAAGGGCCGCCAACACTGGTCACAGCGGTGCGCCTGGGCGGGACGCTAGCGCCGGAATTGCCGGCCGAAGAGGTGTTGTTGGCCGCCTTGCCGTTGCAGCGCCGGCAGCGCATTACCAAAGCTGCTTTTAATCAGAGTAGGGCATACCTACTAACGGGTTTGCGAAACGCCGGCTATGCACGCGCTCAGATCGTGCCGCGTACGGAGGTGAATACGCAAGCCCATACGGCCGACATCACCTTCACAGTGCTCCCAGCGTCGCGCACCACCTTTGGTCGAGTGTCAATTGTTGGGGCAAAGCAGGTGCGCCGGCAGGCGATTCGTCGTCAGTCCAGCATTCGCGAAGGGCAAACTTACAGTGACAAGGCGTTGAAAGAAAGTGCGGACGCCAGTAATAACCTCGGCATGTTTCAAGCCGTGACGCCGCGCGCCCGCAACCTAGAGGAACATGACGAGCCGTTGGATATTGATATCGAGGTCCGCGAGCGCAAACCGCGTCGTCTAAATCTTGGCTTTGGCTTCAGTTCCGTCGATCGTTTTCGCCTCCTAGCGGCGTGGACGCATCGTAATCTGTTCAAAGGCGCCCAACGCTTGACCGTCGCGGCGAAGCTCGCCTCTTTTGTGCAGGAGCTGGAAGGACGTCTGCATATTCCTTATTTTCTTCGCCGCCGCATGACCTTGAGCCAGAAACTGTTTGTGCGTAATCAGCAGGAGATCAATACTGACCCTCTCGGCCTGACTGACGCGCTGTTTAATGTCGAGGACCCGCAGCCCAATTACGATCTGTTGCGTCTTGGCGGTGAGACCCGAGTGGGGTATTGGTTTACGCGTGTGCTGAGCGCTTTTGCAGGTTTGGAGCTGAGCTTGAACGTTTTTCGTGATGTTGATCCCTCTATCGTATCGGCGGCGGGACAGGA
>JAPULM010000048.1 GCA_027294925.1 bacterium | reverse complement strand
GCGGCCATGGTGGCCAGTATCAGGGGCTTGGAGGCGCAGCGCAAAGGGCTGAAGGATGCCCTGGACGATACGGTGCTGCGTGCCCCGTTTGCCGGTTTTATTGCACAGATCTTTGTAGAGAACTTTCAAAACGTACGCGCCAAGCAGCCGATCGTCAGGCTGCTGGACAATTCGAGCGTTGAGATGCTCATCCACGTGCCGGAAAATTTGATTTCCCTGGTGCCGTATGTCACCAAAATTCTGTGTCGCTTCGACGCCTTTGCGGACCGCGAGATCACGGCGCAGATTAAGGAGATTGGCAAGGAGGCCTCGCAGACCACACGCACCTATCCGGTCACCCTGATCATGGATCAACCTGAGGACATACAAATCTTGCCAGGCATGGCCGGAACGGTGAAGTCATGGGCCGAGCTGCCGGATGATTTCGCTCAAGCCGGCATCGAAGTGCCGCTCTCGGCCATTCTGGCCGACAAGGACGATCGGAAGCTCGTGTGGATCATCGACGCCAGCACCCAGACGGTCTCTCAACGCGAGGTCACAGTGGGTGCGCTCACCGATCGCGGCATCCGCGTCACCAAGGGTCTGAAGACCGGAGATATAATCGCCACTGCCGGCGTCCATTATCTGGAAGCAGGTCAACGCGTTGAGCCCATGCTGTAATCCAGGCCGACAGACAACCCTTTCCCTTTTGAGTGTCATCAGGCCAGAATCATCAACGCCGGCTCAGGGAAACGTTAGTTGCGGTCCGCAGGACTAGCGAAGAGAAAGGACCCGTATGAGTCTCACTGAACGTGCCATTGACAACAAGACCACCACCTACTTCTTCGTATTTCTCCTTGTCGTTGGCGGCATCGCCAGTTTCTTGCAGCTCGGCAAACTGGAAGACCCGGAGTTTACGGTGAAGACGGCGATGATCTTTACCCTCTATCCCGGCGCCAGTCCGCAGGAAGTCGAGCTTGAGGTCACCAATCGGATCGAGCAGACCATCCAGGAGATGCCACAGCTCGATAAGTTCTATTCGCTCTCTCGGGCTGGGCTGTCGATCATCCGAGTGGACATCAAACAGGAATTCTGGGCTGACCGGCTGGGTCAGGTGTGGGATGAAATGCGCAAGAAGATCCGCGACCTCAAGCCGCTGCTGCCACCCGGTGCGGCAACGCCGAAGGTGGCGGACGATTTTAGCTTTGTGTATGGCTTTGTGCTGGCGATGACAGGCGACGGCTACACCTATGCCCAACTCGAAGCGTACGCCAAGTCTTTGAAGAGGGAACTGAGTCTGGTCAAGGGATTTGGGGCCCAAAACTGGGGGGTGTCGCGCGTCGAGCTCTGGGGGGTGCAGCCGAAAGTCGTTTACGTCGACGTGTCTGAGGCGCAGCTGTCGGAGTTGGGCCTCACCGCAGAGGATGTCTTTGCCACCTTGCAGCAACAGAATATGGTGGTGAATGCCGGCGCTGTCGAGGCCCAGAGCGAACGCTTGCGGGTCGAAGTGAGCGGCATCTTTGCCCAACCTGAGGAGATTGGCGAGCTCTCGATCCGCTCGTCGTTGGCGGATACCATGGCCAATCTTACAGGCGAGCCGCCACCGCAGGCAGGCGCCCTCAGACGGGCGGGTGAGCTGGTGAAAATCAAGGATATCGCCACCGTCCGACGGGGCTATCTGGAACCGCCGTTCACCATGATGCGCTTCAACGGACAGCCATCGATTGGCATTCAGATCGCCAATGCCGCGGGCGCCAATGTTGTCGAAACGGGCCGCGTCCTCGACAAGCGCCTGGCCGAGATCCTGCCTACGCTGCCGGTTGGCATCGAGGTGCACCGGGTGGCGTGGCAGTCTGATCTGGTCACCGAATCGATCAACAATTTCATGATTAACCTGGCCGAAGCGGTCCTCATCGTTCTGGTCGTCTTAACTCTTGCGATGGGCTGGCGCATGGGGCTGATTATCGGCTCGGGTCTGGTCTTTACCATCCTCGGCACCTTTGTCTTCATGGCGATCTTTGGCATCAACCTGCACCGCGTATCACTAGGCGCCTTGATCATTGCCCTGGGCATGATGGTCGATAATGCGATAGTGGTTGCCGATGGCATCTGGGTGCGCTTGCAACAGAAGATGGAGCGCAAGCAGGCGGCGATCGAAAGCGCCACCCAACCGTCCGTGGCCCTTCTAGGGGCGACGATTGTGGCGGTGATGGCATTCTATCCGATCTATGGCAACAGCACCGACAGCGGTGAGTATGCCGGAAGCTTATTCTTGGTGGCGGGGATTTCCCTGGGTCTGAGTTGGGTGCTGGCCTTGACGGTTACCCCCTTGCAGTGCATGGCACTGCTGTCAACCCCGAGTGACCAGGATGAGGTCGGGGATGCTTACAGCGGACGTTTGTACCAGGGGTTTCGGCGTCTCCTGAGCCTGGCGATCCGCGGCCGCTGGCTGTTTCTCGGCGGCATGGTGGTCTTGCTGGTGGCCGCCATCGTGGGCTTTGGCCAGATCGACCAACAGTTTTTTCCGACCTCCACCCGGCCGCAACTGATGATCGATTACTGGGCCCCGCAAGGGACGCGCATCCAGCAGGTGTCGGCCGACCTGAAAGGCATTGAAGCCAGGCTAATGGCCAATCCTCGCGTGCTGAATGTCAACACCTTTATTGGGGCTGGAGCCCCACGCTTCTATATTCCCGTCGATCCCGAACTGCCTTATTCATCCTATGCGCAAATCGTGGTCAACACGCACTCGTACCAAGATGTGAACCCGATCGTGGCGGATATGGAGCCCTGGTTGTACCGCACGGTGCCTCAGGCCATGACCCGCGTGCGTAAATACAGCGTCGGTCCCAGCGACACGTGGCCATTCGAGGTGCGTATTAGCGGACCTGCCGATGCGGATCTTAACGTGCTGCGTTCACTGGGTGAGCAGGGGATGGCCATCCTGAAACAAAGCCAGCTGGCCAAGGAGATACGGATCGACATGCGCCAACGGGTCAAGAAAATCGTAACGGTCTACAATCAGGAGCGCGGTCGTTGGGCGGTCACCTCCCGCGAGGATATTGGCCGGTCGGTACGGCGTGCCTATGACGGGCTGGTCGTGGGGGTCTACCGCGAGGGTGAAGATCTCTGGCCGATTATTGTCCGAGATTCGGAAGAGGAACGCCGCAAGGCCGCGGCTGACCTCGGCTCATTGCAGGTGGTACCGACTCTGTCGACCCAAACCGTACCCCTGGCCCAGGTGAGCGATGATATCCGTGTCGAGTGGGAAGATCCGATTATTCCGCGCTGGAACCGCCGTCGGGCCGTTACCATCCAGGCAGCGCCTGACGGCGTCACGTTTGCCGTCCTGCGGGCCAGGGTGCTCGACGCCTTCAACGCCCTCGACTTGCCCCCCGGCTACGAGATATTGTGGGATGGGGAGTTCGACAGTCAGAAGCTGGCCAATGAGGCGCTGATTCCTGGTTTGATTGCGGCGGCACCGATCATCCTGTTGATCCTCGTCGTCCTATTTAACGCCTTGCGGCCACCCCTGATCATCCTCTTAACCATCCCGTTTGCCCTCATTGGCATTACGGCCGGGTTGCTGCTCACCGACATTCCGTTTGGCTTCATGGCCCTGCTGGGCGCCATGAGTCTGGCGGGTATGATGATCAAGAACGCGATCGTGCTGCTCGACCAGATCAAACTGGAACTCGCCGCCGGCAAGCGTCCTTATGATGCCGTGGTGGATTCGGCGGTGTCGCGTCTACGACCGGTCGTACTGGCTGCGGCTACCACCGTACTCGGCGTGGTACCACTGCTGCAAGACCCGTTCTGGATGTCGATGGGGGCAACTATTATGGCCGGTCTGACCTTCGGCACCATCCTTACCATGGTCGTCGTGCCAGTGCTGTATGCGTGTTTCTATCGGCTTTCGTCTCCGTGATGTGGCTAGCCGAACGACATCGCGCAAAGAGGGGTCGTGGTGGTTTAACGAAACACGGCTTGTGACATGGAACACATCTCCTGGACATACCTCATGTGGGCGTTAGGTATCGGGGCCTTAAGCGCCGTGTCCTTGCCCCTGGGCTCGCTGGTTGGGCTGAGTACGCGGCTGCAGCCCTTGACCTTAGCGCTACTCGCCGCGTTCGGTGCCGGGGCACTGATTGCCGCTCTGTCCGTGGAACTGGTAGCACCGACCGTCTCTGCCCTAACGCACGGCGGGGACAATCCGGGTCACGGTGATGTGTACCTCGATTTCGCAGCGCTGATCAGGGCATGCAGGAGGAAGATCCGACCATCGCCGGTCTGCTCAAAGCGCAGGGGTATGTGACCGGGCAGTTTGGCAAAAATCACCTCGGCGACAAGGATAAGCACCTGCCGACCAACCATGGCTTCGACGAGTTCCTCGGCAACCTCTATCACCTCAATGCCGAGGAGGAACCGGAGAACGAAGATTATCCTAAGGATCCGAAATTCCGTCAGCGCTTTGGGCCACGCGGTGTGATCAAATCATCGGCAGACGGCAAGATTGAAGACACCGGTCCGCTGACCAAAAAACGCATGGAGACCGTCGATGATGAGACGGTTGCAGCGGCCCTCGATTTTATCGAGCGGGCGCACAAATCGGATAAACCGTTTTTTCTCTGGTGGAGCGGCACCCGTATGCACTTCCGCACCCATGTCAAAGCGGAGCTTCGGGGCATCTCCGGTCAAGACGAATATGGCGACGGCATGGTCGAGCACGACCGGCACATTGGACAGTTTCTAAAAAAGCTGGACGATCTCGGTATCGCCGACAACACCATCGTGTTCTATTCCACCGACAATGGCCCGCACATGAATACCTAGCCCGATGCGGCGATGACGGCCATTTCAAGGCGAGAAGAACACCAACTGGGAAGGCGGTTGGCGGGTGCCGGCCATGGTGCGCTGGCCTGGCAAGATCAA
>JAPULM010000479.1 GCA_027294925.1 bacterium | reverse complement strand
CACTGCCGGCAAGCATGGCGCCAATCGGACAACCCAGCCCTTTGCTAAGACATAGCATCACGGTGTCAAATGGTGCGGCATAATCCGACACCGAGATGTCGCTTGCCACTGCCGCGTTGAACAAACGAGCGCCGTCGAGATGGGTTTTTAACCCGTTGTCGTGCGCCGTCTTGCAGACCGCCTGCAATTGCTCCAGGGACCAAATGGTGCCGCCCGACGCGTTGTTGGTCTGCTCGCAGGCCAGCAAAGTGGTAATGGGGCGATTATGTCCGGCGAGGGTCAATTGTTCTTCGACATGTTCCGGTGTAAAACAACCGCGCTGGCCATGTACGATACGCGGGACGATCCCGGCGTGCACCGCCAGCCCGCCGGTTTCCGAGTTTAGGATGTGGCAGCGTGCATCGCAAATTACGGCCTCACCCGGCCCGGTGTGCAGGCGACAGGCAATCGCGTTGGCCATGGTTGCCGAGGGTAGGAAGATGCTCGCCTCTTTGCCTAGCAGTGCCGCAATCTGGGTTTGTAAGGCATTGGTGGTTGGATCTTCGTCACGCTGTTCATCACCCACCTCCGCCTCAACCATGGCCTGCAGCATCTCCGGCGTTGGACGGGTTACTGTATCGCTATATAAATCGATCATGCTTCAATGTCTCCTGCGCATTGATGGCGTTGCATCCTTTAAGAGAAAACGATGGCGTTTCCATTTCCATCTTACATGTATAAGCGATAGAATGTGTAGAACAATTTTGGGATGCTACAGAAGCAATGTGATAGGCGCAGCTACCGGGTTCACCTAGACGCGATCCGTAACCATCTGGATGGGGACAGATTAAATCTGTCCCCGCAACGTTTTTTCTGATGACCAGGGGTGGGTGAGAGGCTTACGATAAGAGAGGAGAGCCGGATGTCGACTTACGATACCATTTTGTATGATAAGCAGCGCAGCGGTGTACGCATTGCGTTGAATCGGCCGGAGATGTTGAATGCGATCAGCCGTCAGATGGAAGACGAGCTTTCTGAAGCCCTCAGCGCAGCGGAGCGCGACCCGGAGGTTCGCGCTATTGTTCTGACCGGTATGGGGCGTGCCTTTTCTTCCGGCTATGACATCGGCGGCGAGCGACCGGATACGGTGTGGCCCGCCGGCCTGCCGGAGGGTCAGAGCGTTGCCGAGGCGCTTGATAACTGGCGTGACCGGTCACGCGTGTCGGGAAGAAAACTTTTACAGGTTTGGGAACTCAGCAAACCGGTAATTGCGGCGGTCAATGGGTGGTGTATTGGCGGCGGTTCATGGTACGCCCTGGCATGCCACATGACCTATGCGTCTGAAGACGCGGTTTTTGCCCAGCCCGAGGTGCGGATGATTTCCAACACCAGCTTTTTCTGGACCCTTAAAGCAGGTTACAAGCATGCCCTGCGTTACGGTCTAACCGGTGATCACATCGACGCTCAAGAGGCACTGCGCATTGGTATTCTCAATGACATTGTGCCAAAGGACGAACTCATCGACTACTGCTTTGACATTGTCGAGCGCATTGCAAAGGTGTCGCCGGAAACGGTGAAAATCAATCTCCAGGTAGCCACTAAAGGGCTGCAGATGATGGGGCTAGG
The DNA here is from genome assembly GCA_027294925.1 of bacterium. Next base: position 5,786 of record JAPULM010000479.1, on the reverse strand, counting down.
CAATGCCCTTGCTCTCAACGAAGAGTTGTCGGCGCAGGTGCACACGTCACAGCGTGAGGATTTCAAGCGGCATCTTCAGGAGGCGCAGAAGCAGGGTGGTATGCGTGCTTTCCTCAAAGAGCGCGATGACCCCTTCAGGCCGGAACCCTTCGGCCCGAAGTCGCAATCTCGCAACGGGTAGGCTGCTGGCGGATTGGCGTTATGCAATGACCCCGGCTGCAACGAGTCGATCCATGTCGTCCGCGGTCAAACCCAGTAGGCCCTGGAAGACCGATTCGTTTGCTTCGCCGAGTTGCCCGGCGGGTCTGCGGACCTCTCCCGGCGTGGCGTGCAGCCGCACCGGCAGCCCCGGATGTTCTATACGGCCGGGCTCCGGATGGGTCAGGGTGAGCATGAAGTCTCGCATGCGCAGATGCGCATCACGCCACAGGTCTTCGCCCGTCTGCACGGCGCCGGCGGCGACACCGACGTGCTGCAAAAGCCGCATGACCTGATGCGGCGTACGTTCCCGTGTCCAGGTGCTAATCAGCTCGTCCAGCTCGTCATGCCGCTGCCAACGCTTGGCTGCCGTGGCAAAATGCGGCGCTGTGGCCAAGGCATCTCCATCAATCATCTGGGCTAGCGCCTGCCACTGCGCTTCGGTTTCACAGCTCACCACACACCAGGCGTCATGCCCCAGGCACGGGTAACAGCCTTGCGGTACCGCGTTGGGATCGCGATTGCCTTTTGGTGCTGCAATGTGCCCATTGGCGAAGTAATCTAAGAAAGCAACCTCCATGGCGGCGGCCGTTGCCTCAACCTGGGCAATCTCGATAAACTGTCCCTCGCCGGTGGTGGCGCGATGATGCAAAGCGGCGAGTACCGCAAGGGCTAGCGTGCCTGCCGCAAGATAGTCCGGAAAGGCGATCTTGCTATGCGCATCAAGCGCTGAATCGGTATAGCCCCATAACAGAGCCATGCCGGTATAAGCCATTAATGGACCGCCGTAGCTGCCGAAATCGCGGTGTGGACCACTGTGACCAAAACCCGGCATGCTGGCCATGATAAGGTCCGGGCGCACCTCGATCAAACGCTCATAGTTGAATCCGTACTGTGTCATCACACGTGGGCTAAAATTCTCCACCACGACATCGCTGATGGCCACCAATCGCTTCAGCAGTTCCTGGCCTTGCGGGTCTTGAAAATTTAGCGTAATAAACCGTTTGTTGCGATTGATTTCGGCGTAGTCCGGGTTATTTGCCCGGCGCTCCGGAAACTTGTCGGACTCGACTTTGATGACTTCAGCCCCGAAGTCGGCTAAATACCGCGTGCCATATGGGCCAGCCCAAACCCGACTGAGATCGAGGACTCGAATGCCGGACAGCGGCAGCGAGCGGGGTTTTTCGGCAGTGGGTGGTAGAGGAAGATTCTGCGCCTTGGCAACGGTCTCCAGGGGCTCCTTCTTTTGTCCTTGGTGAAGCCACGGCGCCGGGCGCTGAATGCGCAGTGGCGCGGCGCTAGCTCGATAAAGCGGCCCCACCGTGCGCAACGAAGCCAAGGGTGGCTGCTGAAAATCCGTGAAGAATTGGCGTGCCGCGAGATGCACATTTGAGGCGAGATCGGCTACGGTGGACAATGGGGCGGCAGGGATGCCGTGGCGCTGCAGCAAGTCGGTTAGCGTCCAGCAATCGAACGGTTCGGTAAATTTCCGAATATGTGTTTCCACCAGATCGATCTGGTGCTGTCGATAATCTCGATCTCGCAAGGCCGGATCTGATAACGCAGGGTCATCCATCAATCCCACCAGGCGCTCCCACTGGCGCGGCATAAACAGGGAGATGAAGACGTGGCCGTCCTGGCAAGGGTAGTAACCGTTCGGGGTGATCGGGTTGCGAATACCCGGGCGGCGCGTGATGTTATTGCCGTAGGTATAGTGCACCAGGGTGAAATGGATATGCGCCACCACCTCTTGCATGGACACTTCAACGATCTGCCCGCGGCCGCTAGCGCGACGTTCCCAAAGCGCCAGAAGGGTCGCAAAAGCGGCGTGTAAACTGGCCAAATGCTGTCCTTGCTGATAGGGCGACACACAGGGCGGTTTGGTATCGTCACCCTGAATAGCCATCAGGCCACCCATCGCTTCGATAATTATGTTGTTACCCACATAGTCGCTATATAGACCGCTGAGACCAAAGGGTGAGAAGGCTGTCCAGACCAGGCGTGGGTTGAGTGCTGCTAACTGATCAAGCGGCACCCCGCGCCTTGCCCAAACTTCGGCTGTGTCCGTACTCACCACGACATCGGCCTGTTGAGCCATGGCGCGGAAGCGTTCTTGGTCCTCTGGCTGATCTAAATCGAGCCTCATACCCCGTTTGCTCAGGTTGGCATGGACAAACGGTAAGCTGACCTGCGCTGCTGCGGCCGTGTAAAAGGGCGAATGGCGCCGGGCAGGATCGCCACCAGGTGGTTCGATCTTGATGACATCAGCGCCGAGATCGCCCAGGATGCGACTGACAAACGCCCCGATGGGCGCACTAATGTCCAGGACTTTGATCCCGTCGAGCACCCCAGAGAGGTGATTGACATTGGCTGCGGCCATGTTCACTCCTTAGTACAGTTCCAGATGGCGGTCTTCTCAACGATGGTGGTAGGTTGACGAGTGTTGTGCGGTCGTGCCGGCCAGCCCTGTCACCGCAAACGGGCTCTACGCCTGCTTCAGGGTCAGCTGAATGAGCTTGTCGGCCCGCTCTTGCTGGTCGAGGTCGCGACAAGTCGCGATTATTTCTTCAAACTGTGCCGCCGCAATCGGCAGACCGGGTATGACGTCACCAATACGGTGTACCTCCTGGTTGAAATCCCACATAAACTCACGCCCGGTGGACTGCCTCGTATAGCTCAGGCCGTCCTTGGTGAAGATGGTGATACACGGACCAAAAAGCGTCATCTGGTGCGATGGGATAAGCTTCACGCGCTGCATCAGGTCCAATACTTCAGGCGGGTCCTCCTGCCCAGGCAAGACGGGAAAGCCACGCTTGACGACGCCATACGCCGTGTAGTACGCCGTACTGCCTGGTCTTGACTCGAGATCTTCCCTGCGGCTTGGAAAGGCGGGACTGGGATACTGCGTTTCCAGCCAGTTGACCACCGCCTCGACGCGGTCCACGTCCTCATAGTGGATATTGTTCGCCTCGCAGAGCTGCGCTGTAACGTCAATATGGGCGATATTATAGCCGGCTGTCGAGTAGATGCGGTAAAGCGTTTCCAGGAACATCCATTCCTGCCCCAGATTAGCGGTAATGTTGTCCAGGCTGGCCTGGGTGTCGCCGACAAAACTATAGGTGAGTTGACCCTTGTTGTTGCCCGCGTAGGCATGGTAGAAACCGGCGTCGCCCTCTAGAACGGTCTCGCCACCAACATAACCGTGCTTGGCGAGTGCCACCCCCAGCATCGCGTTACGTACCGCGCCACCCTCGCGCAGCGCACGGCCGCCGCTACGCGCCCCTTCAAGATTGCTGCTGGCCAGGTTGACGCAAAGGGCAATGGTACTATTGACTTGATCTTCGGTGAAGTTCATCATTTTTGCAGCAGCGATGGCGGGGCCAAAAATGCCGAATACCGGACCGGCATGAAAGCCACGTGCCATCACCGTCGGAATGAAATCGGCCGCCATGCGTTCCATGACCTCATAACCTGCCACCAGACCGGTGATGAAATCTCTACCCGAAACCCCTTCAGTCTCCGCCGCCACGAAGGCGCCCGGAATGATACTGGTGCCAGGGTGGGTGAGCATGCGGAAGGAATCCAGCTTGCCGCCAGCCATTAGCATTTCCGAGTTCGCAAAGGCGGCCCCACCTTTGGTCACCTTGCTGCCGTCTACCATGATCGTGGCACCGTTAGGCACACCCGCTTCTTCTTCGGTGATCAGCCTCACGGCCTGCTGACCGTCTGCTGACTGCGAACCGAGTAGCACAGATGCAAGACCGTGTAGGGTGACGCCCTTGGCGCGATCGACCACCTCGGGCGGTAGATCTTCATAGCGCAATGCCGCGACCCACTGCGCGAGTTGCCGGCTGAGAGATGGCATCATGTTTCCCTTCTTGCGTTCAGGTGTCGACGGCCATCCGTCCTCTTGCTCTATTGTGAGTGTCGTACAGGCAGGGCAACCATACCCCGTCCTGTAATACTTGTCCAGCGTCTAGGCTACTGTACAGGTACAGTATAGTCGGTGACATTTCCTGTCACCTCCATCACGTCGATACTGTACGTTGGGTGTTTTCATGGCCCCGGCTGTTGTACGATGCCGTGCATACAGCCGGAGGCGTAACGCGTATCGCACGCTCTCAACGCCAAACCCGCGTCTGTCAGTTGTGTGAAGACGGCCTCTCCCAGCCCATGGGCTTGAGCGTGATAGAATGGGTAGGTGCCTCCACCACGCCACCGAGAATACAAAGAGACTTGACAAATTCCGGAACTGGATATAGAACACAGCGCGTGCTTCCACAACAGCACGCGCCACTTGTCTGGCGCGTACATCGTCGGCACACCCCTCGAATAATGGTCGAGCCGTGATGCATTGGTCCACCGGAGATTCTTGATGCATGAGAATATAGCGTTAAAAGAGGCGTCGATACGCATTGCTCCACATATGACAATCATGGTTTACCTTTCGATACACAGTCTCGTCAATCTCAAGACCAATGGATGGGTATTTAGGAGGTGCGAATGGAAATCGCGGAAATTCTCAAACAAACGCCAATTTTTTCTAGTCTCACTCGGCGCGATCTCAGGCGACTGGCGAAGACGGCTCGCGTTCGAAAATATCAGACCAGCCAAACGATCATTAGAGAGGGACGAAACCCCCATGGTTTCTTCATCATTGTGTCAGGTAAGGTCGAAGTCGTTAAGGACGCTGACACAGATCACCCTAGCGTATTGAGGATCATGGAGGCGGGTGATTTTTTTGGCACAGCGGCACTCATCGAACGTAAGCCGCGCACGGCTACTGTTAGAGCGATAGAAGACACAGAATGCGTCTCACTCTGGCGGGTGAATTTCCGGGCCGAATTGAAGCAAAACCCGGAAATCGCCGTAAAGATGCTCAGCTCATTGCTACGTCGAATAAGCAGGGATGAGTCTGACTGACGATCAAGACGCGATCGTCAGCTTGCTGGGTGTGAAGTTGAGCGATAAGACCGTCAAGCTGGATTTTTAGCCCGCTCCCACGTCTGCGCCTTTGCCACCATGACGTTCCGAGCATCCTATCGGATCGGCGACATAGGCTTCAATCCCCGCTAGGACCGCAGGCGGCAAACGGGCGGCTGGCATCCGGTGCGGGCAGCGGGACTGACTTGACCGGCAGCGTCGGCATCAGGAGCAAATCATCATCGCTCAGCACCTGGTCATAGGCGGCGGTCAATTGGCGCGTGATGTTCATCGCCTTGCCATAATAGCGCGACCCGTGCCGCTTGCGGATGTACGTCCCCAATAGGGTAAATAACTTGGTGGTTTCGGACATCTCATCCGCCCGCTGCCGCCAGCCGCGATGGAAATCCATGAGGCTGGTCACATAGAGGTCCGGCCGGCTAAACCCGTAGCCGTCACCCCACATCATCGTTTGTGTCAGACCCTCGACTCCGATGGGCAGCCACAACGCACCGCCGATCGTGTGCCAAGGAATCGATACCTCTTCAACTTTGGCGCCCAGTGACTGCAACCGCTGACCTGCAGCGCGGACTTTGGCATCCACGTCGGGCTCGGAGTTGTCGTGACCAAAGCCTTCCGTGACCACGGCGATGTTCATCCCGGCA
>JAPULM010000478.1 GCA_027294925.1 bacterium | reverse complement strand
CGCGGCACCGAAGCGGACGCACCATATGAGGGGTGATCAAGGGCATGCACCGTAAAATGTTCGGATAACGGTTCAATGTTACGGGCCCAATGCTGCCAACACCCCATACCGCCGTGGAACAGGATAAGATCCGCTCCGCTGCCGCTTGTATGTACCACCATTGCCTGCTTTTCGCCCATTGTCATGCCATTCTCCATTACCCGCTTTTGCTCCAAGCGTAGGTCGATATTGATTCTACAGCATGCGCGACATAACGTGCTCGGCAAAGTCTTCAATCACGCGGTCTTGGCGGTGACCGGCGCCAGACGGAGCCCCGGCACATTCACCCCGGTGCCGAGTCGCATGCCGACAATGGCGGCGAGCATGAGCAGGATGACCATGTAGAACGAAATATGGTAAGTGTGGAAGTGGTCATAGAGAAAGCCTGCTAAAAAGGAGCCAAGTGCCCTCATGGCTCCTTTTATCGTATCACGATCAGTCTCAATGCTAAGCCACGGTTACCATTCTACCGGATCAGGCCCTTCTAATCCTGCCTCACGCTCAAAGGTATGCTATTCTAGATTTTGTGGCCAAAAATGAAATAAAACGATATTAACAGGAAGACACTGATGAACACTGCATCGTCACTGCCGCTGTCCGGCCTGCGTGTACTTGAATTTACCCATGCGGTGATGGGCCCCACCGCCGGGCTTGTGCTGGCCGATTTGGGCGCTGAGGTGATTCATATCGAACCGCCGCAAGGTGATCCCACCCGACGCCTGAAGGGGTTTGGCACGGGTTATTTCCCCTTCTACAGCCGTAACAAGAAGAGTCTGGCCATCGACCTCAAACACGACGATGGCAAAGCCATTATCCACCAGCTTGTGCCAACGGCGGATATTTTGGTTGAAAATTATGGCCCTGGTACGATGGACCGTCTGGGCTACGGCTACGAGGCGATGCAAGCGCTCAATACACGTCTGATTTATCTATCGCTGAAGGGTTTTCTCAGCGGCCCTTATGAAAAGCGGACGGCGCTTGATGAGGTGGTACAGATGATGGGTGGTCTGGCGTATATGACCGGGCCACCCGGACAGCCATTACGCGCCGGCACCTCGATCATCGACATCGGTGGCGGCATGTTTGGCGCTATGGGCGTTATCACCGCCCTCTACGAGCGCCAGCGCAGCGGCAAGGGGCAGTTTATCAAGGCGTCGCTGTTTGAAACCACGGCCTTCCTGATGGGCCAGCACATGGCCTACAGTGCGTTAACCGATGGTCACATCCCGCCAATGCCAGCGCGGGTAAGTGCATGGAGTATTTATCGTATCTTTGAGACCCAGGATGGTGAATCGATTTTCGTCGGCGTGACCAGTGATCGGCACTGGAAAGCCTTTTGCCAGGCGTTCAAACGCCCCGACTGGGCGGCCGACGTCCGTCTCGACACCAACAACAGCCGCATTGACCAGGGCGACTGGCTATTGCCTGCAGTTGAGGCGATGCTGAAGGGGTTCAGCAAGCAAGAGATCATGACGCGATGCGAAGCCGCCGGCCTTCCTTTTGCGCCGATTGCACGCCCTGAAGATCTGTTCGACGATCCGCAGCTTAATCAAACGGGTAACAAAGGCCTGCTGCCAACGACGCTGCCGGACGGCACCCGTACCCGATTGCCGCGTCTGCCACTGGAGATGGGTGCGCACGATTTTGGCTTGCGCCATGATCCGCCGGCGATTGGCGCCGATGCTGAGGCGCTACTGGCAGAACTCGGCTACCACACTGACCAGATCCAGCAACTGAGAAACGCAGGGGCGATTGCCTGATAGATGCAGCCATGTCAGGATCGAAGCCCCCTCACCCTATCCCTCTGCCCCAGAAGGGGCGAGGGCAAAAAGCCACCAAACGTTTGCCACATACTTATAACGGATAGCGTTCGGTCTCGATCATCGTCGCTGCTAGCCGGCGTTTAATCGCAACGGTGTTGACCGGGGTGACACGGGTGAGTTTTTTCAAAGCTGCCAATGGGGTCGTGAGGGCGTCGCCTTCAGCTGCCGCAGCAAGCGTTGAGGCACCGAGACGCTCGATCTTGCCCGGCAGGGCGCGGCACCAGGCGCGGGTGGCATCGAGGCGGAAATCATCGGCATTACAGTTGTCCGTGGCGTCGTACTTTAGCGTCCGTAGCATGGCACTCTCTGCCGTGTAAATCTCAATGGTCATATCGGCGATCATACCGAGTATCTCTTGTTGCTCAGCCAATTCCTGCTGGTAACGCTGCACTGCAACGCCGGCGCAGAGGAGCATCGCTTGCTTAGCACGTTCGACCAACTGGCGCTCGACAGAGAGTGGGTCGTCATCACGATCGACCAACAGTGGCAGCGGGGCAAGTATATTGCTCGTCACCTGCTGTACCGCCTCCATCAGGGGTAACTGTCCCCGCCTGGCGCGGCGCATCAGCGTGTCAGGAATGAGCAGACGGTTGATCTCGCTGGTGCCTTCAAAGATGCGATTAATCCGGGCATCGCGGTAGGCACGAGCCGCGGGGGCCTCTTCGATAAAGCCCAAGCCGCCGTATATCTGAACCATTTCATCCACCACAAAATCGAGCATTTCACTGCCGGCAATTTTGGCAATCGAACACTCAACGGCATATTCTTCGATGGCTTTGATTACTTGCGCATCGTAATCGTCTACCGCTTGCTCTAAGGCGTCGAGCCGCGCGTCGATCAAGCCGGTGGTACGGTAAATGACGCTCTCGAGGACGTAGGTACGGATCGCCATATCGGCAATTTTTTGCTGGATTAGTCCGAAGGACGCAATCGGGCGGTTAAACTGCTGCCGCTCTTTGGCGTAAGAGACAGCCTGCGCCATGGCCGATTTCATCCCGCCGAGGCAACCCGCACCCAGCTTGAGGCGTCCAACATTGAGAATGTTAAAGGCGACCCGATGTCCCTCCCCAACCACACCCAACACGTTCTCAACCGGTACCGGCGTGTTTTCTAAGTAGACCGGGCAGGTGGATGAGCCGACAATGCCCATCTTGTGTTCTTCTTTGCCAATCGTCAGCCCAGCGGCATCGCGTTCGACCACAAAGGCAGTGAACAGGGTCTTGTCGACTTTGGCAAAAACAGTGTAAAGGTCAGAAAATGCGGCGTTGGTAATATATTGTTTGGTGCCGGTGAGCAGGTAATGCGTCCCATCGGGCGAAAGTTCTGCCGCTGTCTGGGCCGCCAGTGCATCCGATCCCGACTGCGGCTCCGTCAAGCAATAACAACCGAGCTTCTCACCCGTTGCGAGCAGTGGCAGATAGCGCTGGCGCAACTCATTGGAGCCCGAGTACACGATAGGAAGTGTGCCAATGCCAACATGATCGGCAATCGAGGTCAGAAACGACCCGCCGCCCAATGCAGCCGTTTCCATCAGCAGCATGCCATACGTCAGGCCCATGCCGGCACCGCCAAATTTTTGCGGTACCTCGATCGACAACAGACCGATCTCGCCGGCTTTTTTCAGCAGTTCCGGCATCAGCCCCGGGTCTTTTGCCTCTATGGCGGCGG
>JAPULM010000477.1 GCA_027294925.1 bacterium | reverse complement strand
ATGCCCGCCAGTCTGACTCAAAGCCCGCCCGGCATAAAACACCCGGGGGCCATAGAACAGATCCTGGTCGATCGCCGCAGCTAGCCCCCAGTCTGCCCCTGCGGCGTCCCGAATGCTCGTAAAGCCACGCTGCAGCATACCCTCAGCAATATGTCGCGCCCGTGCCGTGGTCAAACTCGCCGGCTCATGGGCCAGCTGGCCGAGATTCAGGCTGGTGGCAATCAGATGCACGTGGGCATCAATCAATCCGGGCATCAACGTTTGGCCTTTGAGATCGATCACCCGAGCACCCGACGACGAGATCGGCGTATCGGAAACCTCGCGAATGCGGTCTCCCTCCACCAGCACGTGTATGCCTTCACGCAACTCGGGCGACGTACCGTCCAGCAGTGTACAATTTTCCAGGATAATTTGACTCATGTGCTTCCCTCACGCGACTCCGCCCATGTGCTTTCCCTACCTTTGGAAATCCAACTATATCACATCGTCTAGGCGCCGCAAAGTCAGCCTAGGGGTCTATCATATCTCCCAAATTTCGGATACCCACATCACTTCAGTTAGGCTCGCGGAATCGGTGTACTCAAATAGATTTTCGGCCATGCGGAGATCCCTCCTAGATGAACCTGTATAGTTTGCCGGCGTTTTCACATGTGAGTTTGTACCGCACCTCGGCGTCGAGAGCGCCGAAGTCTTCCTCAATCACCTTGACGGCGTCCGGCCAGATCCCATCGGGATGCGGATAGCCGCCATTATACGCGCTTTATGTGGCCGCTTCCAGAGCTGCCGGGGGAGCACCTCGGGCACGCAACCCCTGAGAATGCCCTTGTACCCCCAGCGCTGCTCGCCGACAGCCACCCCTCGCAGGGGCGGCGGGCAGCTAAGCGTAGTGCGAGCGCAGCCTGGACATGCCACCCAGGATAGGCTAGGGTTGAGTCTCAAGGTTCTCCGGGGAAGAGGGATTCTGGAGGTCTCGTCTTTGTCAGAAAATTGGGCCTGGGTGTCATCTATCTGCGTATTGCCCGATCAACCGTCAATGAGGAAACCAAGACAGCCGAAGGCTCTAGCCGATGTCGCCTGGCTAGAGAGTGAAAGTCCTGAAGACAAGAGGAGCATGTAACGCATCAAGCGTAAGGAGAACGGCATGAGCAAACTGACCCAAAGCTACGTACACGGCACCAGTAGCACACCACTGCTTGGCGATACCATTGGCGTCCATTTCGACAAAGCCGTGATGCGCTGGCCCAATGCCGAGGCACTGGTGGTGCGTCACCAGGACATCCGCTGGACGTACAGCGAGCTGCAACAACAAGTCGATGCGCTGGCCCCTGGACTCCTGGCGCTAGGACTGCAACCCGGCGACCGGGTAGGCATCTGGTCGCCCAACAATGCCGAGTGGGTAGTGACGCAGTTCGCCACCGCCAAGGCGGGTCTGATCCTGGTCAATATCAACCCGGCCTATCGCCTGGCCGAACTGGAATACGCCCTCAATAAGGTCGGCTGTAAAGGACTAATCACCGCGGCATCGTTCAAGACCAGCGACTATGTCGGCATGCTGCGCAATCTGGCGCCAGAAATCGATACGAGCAAAGCAGGTGAGCTGCAGGCTGAAAAGCTACCGGATTTACACACGCTAATCTGTATTGACGAGACGCTATATCCCGGTATGTTCCGTTTTGCAGATGTTGCAGGTCTGGCCGGTGGTGCCGACCAGCAACGGATCGAGAAGCTCGTTGACATCTTGCAATTCGATGATCCGATCAACATTCAGTTCACCAGCGGCACCACCGGCGCTCCCAAAGGCGCCACCCTAACGCATCACAATATTCTGAATAACGGCTTCTTCGTCGCCGAGGCAATGGAACTGACGGAACGCGACCGGGTCTGCATTCCAGTGCCATTATATCACTGCTTCGGCATGGTACTGGGCAATCTGGCCTGCATGACACACGGCGCCACGATGGTCTTTCCGGGCGAAGGTTTCGAGCCCCTATCGGTACTGCAAACGATCGAAGCCGAACGCTGTACGGCCTTATACGGGGTGCCGACCATGTTCATTGCCGAACTGGACCACCCTGAATTTGACCGCTTTAATCTGAACAGCCTGCGCACCGGCATTATGGCCGGTGCCCCGTGTCCGATTGAGGTGATGAAACGCGTCAATGAAGACATGCACATGGAGCAAGTAACCATCGCTTATGGCATGACCGAAACCAGTCCGGTTAGCTTCCAGAGCGCCGTTGACGATCCCATCGAGCGGCGCGTCACCACCGTCGGCCGCATTCATCCGCATGCCGAAGTCAAAGTCGTTGATGACGAAGGACGTATCGTGCCACCGGGCGTTTCCGGCGAACTCCTGACACGCGGCTACTGCGTCATGCGTGGCTATTGGAACGATGACGAACGGACAGCGGAATCGATTGATACAGCGGGTTGGATGCATACCGGTGACCTGGCCACCATCGACGAGGCGGGCTACGGTAATATCGTCGGGCGCATCAAAGACATGGTGATTCGCGGCGGCGAGAACCTCTATCCACGCGAAATTGAAGAATTTCTCTACCGCCATCCGAAAATCCAAGAGGTGCAAATCTTCGGCGTACCGGACCTCCGCTTCGGCGAAGAACTTTGCGCCTGGGTCATGCTGCGAGAAGGCGAAACAGCAACACCTGAGGAGATCAAAGATTTTTGCCGTGGGCAGATTGCGCACTACAAAATTCCGCGTCATATCAAATTTGTTACCGAATTCCCGATGACCGTCACCGGTAAAATTCAAAAATTTGCCATGCGCGAACAGATGGTCGCCGAACTCGATCTCGATGAGCACAAGACGGCTTGAGGCGAGAATTTTGGCAAAAGGGAGACCCTATTGATGCCGCACGTGATGTCACACTTGCTCTATGTTTCCGCCACCGACACAACGGCAGCCTGTACCACCATCAGCACCGCACTGCGCCACGCCAATGCCGGCGACACGGTTCTTGTCGGCCCCGGACAGTATAGTCCGTCTCGAACGAATGAAGCATTTCCACTCTACGTTCCGCCAGGCGTCACCCTACTGGGGTCAGGACAAGACGACACCATCGTAGATGGCGAAGGAGCCATGGGCCTCTCCTTTCGGCCGGTGCTCGAAGGCAACAGCCTGGTGCTGCTAGGTGATGGCAGCACGCTCAGCGGCTTTACCCTGCTTAACAGTGGCGGTAACGGTATTGGCAATCAACCCGGCGCACGCATCCAGGTGACGCGTAATACCATCCGGCAGCATGGACAACATGGGATTATCCTCTCGGGCCCGCAAGAGGCCATCATCAAGGACAATACCTTCCTCGACAACGGCACCCAACAATTCCGCCCCCTCACACCACGGCCGGCGGCGGGCCGGCAGGGACATCATATCTTCGTACAGGGTAAAAGCGGCGCAGCAAATCGCATCTTGATCTGCGACAACAGCATGACCAGGGCATTTGCCGATGGCATTGCGATCGTGGTGTTTTTCGATGAAGCCGATGGCGTGCAGATGCACGTGCGGGTCCTCAATAACACCATCGAACAAAGCGAGCGGCGCGGCCTGACCATTGCCGGCTCGTTTGGCCCATGCCACAACCGCGTCACCATTGACGTGTGCCACAACACCATCCGCAACAATAACAACCTCGCCATTGGCGCCCAGACGGCCCGTCCCTTGGTCACGCAGTGTCTACGCGATAATCATCTGCGCTTAAACATTATCGACAACGCCTGCCACAACAACGGCGACGGCATCATGCTGTATGGCGGCTTTGGCCCGGCTGCAGACAACGTGCTCGACGCCGCCATTCTACAAAACCACATCACCGGCGCTGCACGCTATGGCCTGCGAATCATCGGCGGTGTCGGCATGGGCGGCTATGGTGCACACCGCAACCGTGTGCAGGCGGTGCTTAGCCGTAATTGCATCGAAAACGCCGGTGAAGTGCCAATCTTTCTGCAAGGTGGGGCAACGGAAGGACAAGAGGAGGTCACCGGCAACGCCGTCGTCGCCCAGGTGATTGATAATGACTTACCAACGGCAGCCGGCAAGCCTTCGCTTCTACTCAACGACGGCTTAGCGGACAATACAGCGCAACTCGAGGAACCGACAGCGGATCACGAGCGGGTGCAGCACGTCTTGCCGTATGAGGCGTAGGGCAATTTCCTACCCGGCTTTGCTCTGTACATAGACGCTAACCCGTTGCCGACCTCTGTTCCTGCTTAGGCACCCACGGCGCGATGCTAAGCGTGACCACCATACCGACAATGCCACATGCTATGGCTGCCTGCGGCGCGCCCAGGTGTTCGGCAACGGCGCCTGACAGGAGGCCCCCAAGAAAATGCGGCGCCACGGCAAGGGAGCGCAATCCCATAACGCGGCCTCGCATATCGGCAGAGCTGGTGTTTAGCAACATAATGGTCATATTGGTCAAACTAAAGCTTTGTACGATGCCGACTAAACCTAGCACCCCTAAAGCAATCTCATAGGTGGGCACGAGGGCAAAAATCAGCACCATCAGACTCCAGGCAAACGTACCCCACACCATCATGCGCCCAGCCCATTGCGTAGTACCAAGGCGCACCATAATAAAGGAGCCCAGTAGCGCCCCAGCACCTGCCACAGCCCCCAACCCGCCGAGACCGGTGGCGCTTGACGGTAAAGACCTCGCGTGCGAAAACGGGTAGTAAGGTGGATTGCAGCGGCAAGCCCACCAAATTGACCAAACCGGCCAGGAACAATGAGGTCCACAGCCTGGCCTCTTGTCGACTATAGCGCAACCCCTCACGCAAGTTTTGCCAAATCGATACCTCCCGCTGTCGCCGGACACGCTGGGAAACAACCATCAAGCCGTAGCTGATCAGCTGTGTGCTGTGTAAGAACACCATCAACAGATAAGCCAACAAAACGCCGAGCGCGGCCCCCTCAAGCTCTAGCGGCCCGACAATCGCATCGGGCAGACGAAACAGTGCCCTGGCCCAACTCAGGCCGAGATCGTGGCTAACCAATACGCCCCCCTGGCTGGTCGCGGCATGTAGACGAGACGGATTGTAGTGCGACCAATTGAGCGACAACACCATGTCCGCATCGGTCCAATCCCAGACCCTGCGGGCCGGACGACAACAGGCCAACAGCAAACCACCAACCGCGGGACCGCCAATCGCCGTTATGTTCATCGCCATATTGGTCAGCGTAATGCCATTGGTTAAATCGCCTGACTCAAGAATATCGGCTTGCAGGCTCTGCTGCACTGGCTGGTAAAAGGCCCACAACATGCTGCTCGTGAGCGACGCAGCAAATAGATGCCATACCTCTAGCTGCCTCATGTAGATGAGGCCGGCAAGCACTAACACCACGGACAACATCAAGATGGATAACAGCAAAGCAAGCCGACGCCGATCGATGCGATCGGCCAACACACCGGCCCAAGGCCCCAGCAAGGTGCCAACGCGGCGCAGGGCAATGATCAGCCCGACTAGAAATGGCGAACGGGTCATCTCCAGAATGAGCCACCCCATGACCACATCCCCCATGCGCTGGACAAAGGCAGAGCTGAGTTGGGCGAGCCACAGACAACGAAAATTGCGATTATATAGCGCCGCTATCAGCCTAACGCGTTGAGGCGTCGGGAGGTCGATTTCCGAACGTATCACGGAACGTGTAGAACTGACATCATGCTTGTTCATTTGACGAAAACCATCGCTCTCATCAGCCGTCACACAGCAAGGATAACCTTCAGCCATTATACGCCCAACAAGACATAAAATGCTGAGGAAGTTGGGATAAGCAAAATTTTTGGAACGAGTTAACGGTCAGGGTACCCGGCGGTGGGCCTGAGGAAAGCTTGAGATGAGGCAGAATCTTGCCGATGACTTGTGCCTGGGTAATGGCGGCTTGGTCGTTCACGGCGCTTGACCCGGATGACAGGGACGGGTGGACAGCGAGAAAACATCGGTTAAAAATCCTCATCCATTATCCATCATATTCTGGAAATACAATACTCGAATTAGTTAGCGACTTCGAAGCGCTCGGACTCAGTATGCCGCGACCACAAGGTCGCCGCATCGCCCATGACGGCGGCTCGCTCAGGGCTAGCCCGCCAAGCATCGTATATCTCGCTGCTCTCCCAGATCACCAAGGTGGTGATCTTGGCGGGATCCGTTAAGGCGTATAGG
>JAPULM010000476.1 GCA_027294925.1 bacterium | reverse complement strand
TGTCAGAGCCGTATAGAAATGCATCACCGACTCTCCACCTCTGCCAGCATCGCCTGTGCCTCGGGGCCCCATTTTTTTGAGGTCCCGAGCGAGTTCGAAAGTACCAAGCGTAAGATGACGAGCCACTGCCGGTGCTGGTGGGCAATCCCCACCGTTCCTATCGTTACGAACCGCGTGTGCGGAAACGACGTCCGAAGCAGTATCCCCTGATGACAAAGCCAAAACAAGCACTTGGTAAGCTACTGGTTAATAAAACACCTACGATCTAACTTAATGCCGTTCAAATTTGTCCGGTATTTCCCCCTGCTCCTTTACGTCTTTTGACCTTGTGGAACGATTCCCGCTATACTATTCTTCCAAAGAACTGAAGGGGGAGTTCCATAAACCATTGAAACAAAAGCCATTTTTAAGCCGATGGCGCACTGACGGTGCAGGTCCCCCCGGAAGTTACGCCCGGGGAACACCAGGCCGTGGTGGTGCTTCAGGGCACGGTAGGAGACACGTTTTTCGCGTTGGAGGTGCTCAACTGACCTGGACGAGGAGATCAGTCAAATGTCATCGCAATGTTCCCTGGCGTGCTACAAAACAGGTCTTTTCATTCTCGTTTGAGCAGTATACCATAAGCCAGACTTTCCAGATATGCTAAATGATCATATCCCTCTGCCTGGCCAGGAAGGGGGATTTTAGCGGAGACCCCAATGATGACCGACACACCCTTACACTGGCAAACCATTACCGCCTTATCCGAGCAAATCCACCACGGCACACTGTCACCAGTTGATCTGGCCGAACATCTGCTGAATCGTATTGAACAACTCAACGGCGCCCTGAATGCCTTTCGTCTGGTGCCGCGTGAGCGGGTGCTGGCTGCCGCGCAGGCAGCCGAATTGACCTTACGTGCCGGGCAGGATCTGGGTCCGCTGCACGGCATTCCGTATGTCGCCAAGGATATTATTGACGTACAGGGCTTGCCGACCACCGCAGGATCGAACCTGATGCTGGACAATATCCCCAGTAGCGATGCGACCGTGGTGCGGCGGCTGACACAGGCCGGTATGGTGTTGTTGGGCAAGGCCAATACGGTGCAGTTTGCCTTTGGCGCGCCGGGTATCAATCATCACCATGGCACCCCGCACAACCCATGGCATGCAACCCATCACGTGCCCGGCGGCTCGAGTAGCGGCTCGGGTGTCTCGGTGGCAGCCGGACTGACGCCGATGGCCATCGGCACCGACACTGGTGGCTCGGTGCGTATTCCGGCGGCGCTATGTGGTACCGTGGGCTTGAAGACGACGGTCGGCCAGGTCAGCCGTAGCGGGGTATTTCCGATTAGCTGGACGCTGGATTCGGTCGGCCCATTGACGCGGTCGGTGGAAGACGCGGCCCTAACCTATCAGGCGATGCGCGGCGTCGACCCGACAGACCCTTCAACCCGTGCTGCCACCGAGCAAGACGTGCTGGGTGGTTTGCACGATGGGGTGCGCGGCCTCCGTCTGGCCTTTGCCGAGACGGTGTTCTGGGACCATGCGGAGCCGGAAATCGCGCAAGCCGTGCGTGCTTGCGGCAATGTATTGGCTGACCTTGGCGCTCATATCGACAATATTGAATTTCCTCAAGCAGCAGAAACACGAGTGGTCGAATCGCGCGGCTCGATGAGTGCGGCTGAGGCGTATATCGTGCATCAAGAACGTATTGAGGCGCATTATGACGACTACGATCCAGTGGTCAGCTATCGAGTCGTAGCGGGCAAAGAGGTGCCGGCGTTCGAATACTTTCGTATGATGCGCGCCTGTGAGGAACTCCGCGTGCGCGCCCATCGGGCGATGCAGGATGTGGATGCACTGATCGTCCCCACCACTTCTATCCCGGCTCTGCCGTTGGCTGAGGTGGACGCGACACTAGATGATTACAAGCGCTGGAATCCCCGTTACTCGCGCAATACGCGGGTCGGCAATATTCTTGGTCTGTGCGGCCTCACCGTGCCATGCGGCTTTACCCGCAAGGGCTTGCCTATCGGCTTGATGATTTACGGCAAACCCTTCGACGAGGCAATGATTTTACGTATCGGTTATGCTTTCGAACGAGCGACCGAGTGGCACACGCGGCAACCGGATTTGTCTTGGGCGGAGTGAAGAATGCGGAATGCGGAATTGAAAGAAAAGGCGTCATGCCGCACGGGCCTGTTTCAGGAAGGTTAGCGTATTATGCAAATTGAGATTATCTGCACCGGCGATGAGGTGCTGGGCGGCAAAATCGTTAATACCAATTTTAGCCATATGAGCCAGAAGCTGGAGGATGTCGGCCTTTCTGTGCGCTGGGGAACCACCGTCGGCGACCATCGGGACGATTTACTAGACGCCTTTCAACAGGCCGGGAAACGCGCCGATGCGGTGATTGTCAATGGCGGATTGGGGCCAACGGTTGACGATCTGTCACAAGAAATCGCCGCCCAGGCGGCGGCTGTGGAGCTGCTGTTGAACGATGAATGGCTGACGATTATGGCAGCCTTTTTCAAACGGCGCAGCCGCATCATGCCACCCAACAATCGTAAACAGGCTATGTTACCTGAGGGTGCCGAGATGATCGACAACCCGATTGGCACCGCCTGCGGCTTTGCGCTCGACATCGGTAAGGCGCGTTTTTTCTTCACCCCCGGCGTGCCGCGCGAATTGCGCCGTATGTTGGACGAGCAGGTCATACCACGTCTACTAGCGCGCAGCGGGCAACAAAGCGCCATTCATTTGAAACGATTTCATTCATATGGGCTGGGGGAGTCGCACGTCGATGCTCTACTCAAAGGCGTGGAGGATATCGTAGCGGACGGCAGTGTGAAGCTTGGCTTTCGGGCGCACTACCCGCAATTGGAGACCAAACTCACCGTACGCGGCGCCACTATGGACGATATTCACGCTAAGCTGGAGCCGGTGGTGCAAGAAGTGCGCAGTCGCTTGGGCAATTTTATCATGGCAGAGGATGATGACACGCTGGAAGGCGTGGTGTTGTCTGAGCTGACGGCGCGGCAGGGAACACTTGCCATGGTCGAGACCTTTACCGGAGGACAGATCGCTGCCCGTCTGGCGCCACTACCTAACGCTGAGACGGTATTCCAACGGGGTACGGTGGCTCGGCAACTGAGCGAGATTTATACGGCAGTCGGTATCACCAATGGTGGTCCCTCAGACGAGCTGACGCCGCAGACCGCCGAGGTTGTCGCCAGCGCTGCACGGCGGCAAACCGGCGCCACTCACGCCCTGGCTGTACTGGTAGAGACGGACGAGGGGGCTGACCGTATCGACTTTGGTGGGACGATCTGCCTGGCAATCGCCAGCGCCAATGATGTCGTCTCACGCCGAAGTCGTATTGTCGGAGGGCGAGAGTGGGTGCGCCTCGGCGCCATTGAGATGGGTTTGGACTGCCTGCGGCGCTATTTGCAGGGCCTACCCTTAGGTGAGCATATCGACTTTGAAAAGGTTGAGGATGAAAGCTAAGGGAGACTTCTTGTCTGCCAACTCATTCGAATAAAAAAACGTTTGCAAAGTATCCAGCATTCCCCTATACTGGCGCTTCCCCTCTGCTATCTATTCTCTATCCATAACACGTCACGTTTAAATTAATCACTACAATCTGACCGTTGAAAGGGATGTCTGATGGAAAAGATAAGGACGACGATTGCACCAGCCCAGGGCAAGCTCGGGGTACTCCTGCCTGGCATGGGCGCGGTAAGCACGACGCTGATTGCAGGCATCGAATTGATCAAAAAAGGTTTGGGACGGCCGATTGGCTCAGTGACACAATATAGCACTATTCGCCTTGGCAAACGGACTGACAACAACACACCGCTGGTTAAGGACTTTGTACCGCTTGCAGGGATGCAAGATCTGGTGTTCGGATGTTGGGATATTTATGCCGACAACAGCTATGAGGCGGCGTTGCATGCCGGTGTGATTGAGCCTGCGCGTCTCGAATCCGTACGCCAGGAACTTGAAGCCGTTCGCCCTTGGAAAGGCGTCTTTGATCAAAACTATGTGCGCCGCTTATCAGGGCCATATGTTAAAAGCGGAAAAAACAAACACGACCTGGCGATGCAATTAATGGAAGATATCGAGACCTTCCAGGGCCAACAAGGTATCACGCGTATGGTGATGATCTGGTGCGGTAGCACCGAAGTGTTTATGGAACTTGACGATGTCCATAAGACGCTGCGAGGGTTTGAGAGCGGCCTGAAGAAGGACCATGCGGCAATTACGCCGAGCATGATTTATGCCTATGCGGCATTGATGTCGGGGGTACCGTTTGGTAATGGCGCGCCGAATCTGTGCGTCGACATTCCTGCCCTGCTGGAATTGTCGGATAACAAAGGGGTGCCAATCTGTGGTAAAGACTTTAAAACCGGTCAGACGTTGATGAAAACCATGGTGGCGCCGGGACTCAAAGCGCGTCAATTGGGAATAAAAGGTTGGTTCTCGACCAATCTCTTAGGCAATCGGGATGGGGATGTGCTGCACGACCCGGATTCGTTCCGGACCAAAGCGTACAGCAAGCTGTCGGTGCTTGATTACATCCTACAACCGGAGCTTAATGAAGACCTGTACGGTGACTACGAGCATCAGGTTCACATCCATTACTACAAGCCGCGTGGTGATAACAAAGAAGGTTGGGATAATATTGACATCTTTGGGTGGCTGGATTATCCCATGCAGATCAAGATCAATTTCCTGTGCCGGGACAGTATTCTAGCGGCGCCGGTGTTGCTTGATCTGGTTCTGTTTATGGACCTTGCCCATCGTAGCGGATGGAGTGGTATTCAGGAATGGTTGTCGTTTTACTTCAAGAGCCCGATGTGTGCGGCCTCCGTTTATCCGGAACACGATCTCTTCGTCCAGTATGCCAAGTTAAAAAATACCTTGCGTTATCTGCGTGGTGAAGATCAGATCACCCACCTTGGATTAGAGTACTACCAGCAGAAACCATAGTACGGCACGATGTCTAGAGAATGCGGCATGACGAGTGAGGAATAACAGCTTGCTTATCTTCCATTCCGCATTCCTTTTGCCGCCTGGCTTACGCTCAGACGGCGCGTTGGTCTAAGGAACGCATGATCGCATCACGCACCGGCTGGTAATCGGGCGGTAAATTGACCGGTAGGTTGGCGTGATGTGAGACGATGTCGGCAAGTTGCGATTGGTGATAGTTGATCTTAAATTCGGGGAATTTTAAGCCATTTGCAGTTGAAATCACCACCACCCTGTCATGTGCACGGATCTCGCCGCGCTCAACCAGTTTGAAGAGTACCGCGAGTGCAACCCCGGTATGCGGACAATTGAACAGACCCGTACGGTCTGCCCGAGCCGCAGCGTTGGCCAATTCGTCCTCAGTTGCTTGCTCAACCACACCGTTGAAGTGTTCAATGGTAGCGATGGCTTTTTTGATGCTGACAGGATTGCCGATTTGAATGGCGCTGGCCAAGGTGGTTCGGGCCTGGATAGGATGAAAATCCCGGAAACCGGTGCGATAGCTCTCATACAGAGGGTTGGCCCGCTCGGCTTGTGCGCAGGCGATACGCGGCAGTTTGCTAATCATGCCCAGATCCTGCATCAGTAAGAAGCCTTTGCCAAGCGCACTAACATTGCCCAGATTACCGCCCGGAATGATCACCCAGTCCGGCACCTCCCAGTCAAACTGCTGCGCCAGCTCAATGCTAATGGTCTTTTGTCCCTCAATGCGGAGGGAGTTCATCGAGTTGGCCAGGTAGATGTTTTCACGGCTACATAGATCCTGTACCAAAGCCATACAGCCATCGAAATCCGTGTCCAGAGAAAGCGTCAAGGCGCCATGCGCAATGGGCTGTATGAGCTGGGCCATGGAAACCTTATCACGCGGTAGGAAGACAATAGCGGGGATATCGGCTAGCGCACAATAGGCGGCAAGTGACGCTGATGTATCTCCCGTCGAAGCGCAAGCGACAGCCGGAATGTTTTGACCGTCGGCAATCATCTGTTTCACCATAGAGACCAGCACCGTCATGCCGAGATCCTTAAATGAACCGGTATGACTATTGCCGCATTGCTTAATCCATAACTCAGAAACACCAATCGCCTTGCCTAAGCGTTCGGCCCAAAACAGATTACTACCGCCCTCAAGGGTTGAAACAATATTGTCATTCTCGACATCGGGGCACACCATTTCTTTTTTACCCCACACCGAGCTACCGTAAGGCCACTCATTGCGCAGGAAACGGCTGTCCAGGCGCTGTTTCCAGTCAGCCGGTGAGCATTGACGCAAGCGCTCTATATCGTGCTGCACTTCGAGGAGGTTATTGCAGCGCGGGCAACGATAGATAATTTCTTTCAAGCTATAATGCTCGGGACAGCCGGCAATACATTGAAACCAAGCGCGATAGCCCGTTGTCGCCGATACCTCAGATGCCGCTGCTTGCATAGCATTTCCTTTGTGTGAAGGGAAGCTTGCCACTGTAACGAAATTATACGCAACCGCTACGCCTGGCTCAACCTGATACTGCCTACAACGACTCGTAATACCCCTTCTGCCCTGGCGGAAAAGCTGCAATGCGGGGGTGAGGAAACAACGTGCGCATAAACTTCTGTCCAAGGGTTTAGCTCCTGGACAACCTCAAGTCTTGCATACGGTGGGTAAATATGGCCCACACCCGGTCAGGGTCTGCACAGGTATGCGACGACATATAAGCGGTGGCCAGATAGCTCCAGATCGCCATGTCTTCAATACCCGTGCCGGCTATGAGTTGCATTTCGTCACTGAGGAGAGGCTCTTG
The DNA here is from genome assembly GCA_027294925.1 of bacterium. The sequence goes on along the minus strand of JAPULM010000476.1, from coordinate 4,917 downwards.
GCCGGCTGCAACGCGAAAACCCTGGATCCACAGTTGCGCGGTTTTACCATAGCGTTGGCAGGCGTCTAATAAGGCATGGCAAAAGCGTTCGGTTGTGGCAATCGGTTTACTATGGAAGATGGGATACGGATCGGTTGCCAGCACGTCAAGGTGAGGATTTGCTGCAAAGCGGTCAAATTTTGCTTGTAGAGCGTCAGGCTGGTCGTGATCAGGCAGAACGCACACGATGTTTTTGAGACCATGCGTTGCCGCAACTGCCGTGCTCTCGTTGATCAAAGCGACGATACTGTCCTGTTTAAATTGGCGCACCTCTGATGTCTCTTGCGTCGGTAGGCGATGCTGATAAGCCGCTTCAAAACGGTCTGTACAACAATGGCAACAACAACTCCATAAGCCTTGCTGCCGGGCAGCGCCATAAGGCAGGTAGAAATGCGGTTCATCCCAAAAAATGGCGTCAGCCTGTAACACCTCAGCGACGGTTTTGATCCATTCATGCAGATAGGCACGAAGCTCGTCGCTATTCGGACACAATTTGGGCAAGGGGCGGCCATCACTACGGCGTTGTTGTGCCTCGATATCCCAGGCGCCACGGTCGCTGAAAGCTTCGCCGCCGAAAACGCCGCATACCCCCCAGGGGTCGATATGGGCTTTGAGACCGCGCTGATGCGCAAGCCCAACACATCTGGCCATCACCTCGCGGTAAAAGCGGTGATCATTTTCAGACATGGTAAAAACGACATAATCGAAACCCAAGCGGCGTATGTCATCAAGATCGCGCTCGACATGTCGAGGGTTGCGGACGCCGAAGTAACTAACGCCAAATTGCATACCACGGGCCTTCCGGTAGCATGAAGTACCTAGACAAAAGTTTTCCGCCTTTTGCCGCATATAAGTACCTGGGCAAAAGTTCTTGCCCCCCCATCCCAACCTTCCCCCGCCAGGGGGGAAGGGGTAAGCAAAATGTTCGAAAATTTATGGTCAGATACTTATAAGCAGGCTGAGAAGCGCTAATGCGGATTGCGGAATGAAAGATAAGAATGCTGTTATTCCGCCTTCCGCCCTCTCTCGGGCCAAAGAGAGGGCGGAAATTTATCTCCGGGTATTTAAGCGCTGATGCAAAAGGTTAAGAGGTCTTCGCTCTCTCAATCACTTGGGGAATACGAAGTTTGGTGCCGGGCATTAAGCTGTGGAAATCCAGATTATGATTGTATTTCTGGATTAACCAAAGTGGGACGTCGTAGTCATGACGCGCCAAACGCCATAAGGTTTCACCACGTTTGAGCGTATGGGTCAGGACACGAGCGACTGCATAGGCACGGAAGAAATTTTCCTCAATACGCTGATGATAGAGGAGGCGGCGGCGCGTAAACTCTGTTTCAGAGACCTTAGAAAAATCGAGCCGGATGTCAGCCCCAAGCCGTAATGGCCGCCGCCGCGGCATACGATTCAGCTTACGTAGCCGCGCAATCGAGATGTCTAGCCATTGCGCATAAAGTCCCCACGATTCGGTGGCAATAACCTGAATCACACTATCCTTTGCCCGCAGCCATGCAATGGCATCAGAGGTTAGTAGCTTGTTGATTGGAAAACCTGCCATTAAAAGACGAAAAGCGAGGTGCGGATCAGGCATGGACGATGTTGCAGACGAAAGGTTTACGGTGAAACGAGACGTGGCTGTGACGATCGTCACCTGAGGCGATGTTGGTTGAGTCGGGGCCGGCTTTTTTGCCACTCTGACACGGGGTAGTGTTTTGGCAGGGAGCCGAAGACGTTGACCGGCTTTAATGGTATGGGGTTGGTTAATGTCGTTTAAGTCCATCAGCCTTGTCACCGTGGTACGATAGCGTTGGGCAATGTGCGATAAGGTATCACCCGGTTGAACGCGGTAATTCCCATCCTGCGCTTGCCTACTGAGTTTTGCTGACGCCGGAATACTTGCCCAACGGGCCTGGGCTTGTACTGGACTCAGACGATGATAGGGGATATTTAAGGTATAGCCCTTAGGCAGCGAACGGTGACCTCGGCGCACGGCCGGACGGATGGCTGGATTCCACTTGGCGAGTTCTGTAGGGTGCATGCCGAGGTGTTTTGCCAGCGTACGTAGGCTAATAGAGGTATCCAACGTCAAGCTGTGGTAAGCCCGTGGGGTATCGAAGGTGAGGCCCGGGAAATAGCGCTGGTAGTTTTGGGAAACGTCAATTGCCGCGAGGAACTCAGCATAAAAATTTTGCGAGGCAAAACCGAAGCTGCGGCTGCGATAACGCTTCACAATCGTGCCAAAATCTCGTGTCCTTAAACGCGCTATCGCTCGTTTCATGCCACCAACCCCATGGTTGTATGCGGTAATGGCAAGCGGCCAGGTTCTAAGCTCCTGGTAGTTTGCCCGTAACAACTTCGCGGCAGCAACAGCTGCACGTTCAAAATCAAAACGTTCGTCGATGGCTCTGTCGATACGGAGGAAGCGTCTGCCGGTCCCGCGCGTAAATTGCCACATGCCTGCCGCGTTTGATTTTGAATAGGCGCGATTGTTGAAAGACGACTCGACATGAGGCAACCAGCTCAGCTCCTTTGGCAGCCCGGCGGCGGCAAAAATACGGCGGATGGTCGGTAAAAAGGCGCCTGAGCGGGTTAATCCCTTTGCAAAGCGCTCGCGTAATCCGCGTTGAAAGCGAATGCTACGTGCGGCAGCACGTAGAACGAGGGGCGTTTGTTTACCCTTGAATAACGCTAAAACCCGTAGTTCATCGCGCGTCAGGTGGCGACGTTTGCCTTGCGCCAGACGCAACAAAATGTTTTTGTAGTGGCGCCGATGGCGATTGATAAGACGCTGGAGTTGTTTTGAATGTTTAGGCAGCTTTGGCAAGGTGTGGTAGACAATGCTCACATCGGTCGTATCATGCAGAATACCGGTGTGTACGTCCAGGGTCGTGAAGACGTGCTTCCAAAAGGCAATGTTTGGGCGCAAAACCTCAGGTACTGGAAAATGCGATGACGTGGGTTGAGCAACGGAACGATGCGTCAGAAGCAGCAGTGCCAGAACACAGAGGCATAGAGTTCGCATCCACTGCAGGTTACGAAGGGTCACAGGTTGCCAAGGCTGCACAGGTTGCTGAACTCCTACTGACGGCGTATCGCGGCAATTTTGTCCTCCAGCTCATCCCGTAAGGTAGCCTTGCTTTCCAGCAGTTGCTTATGCAATTCCTGCGCAGCCGCGGCAGCCTCATGTGGTGGATGTTGTTGGGCGAGCTTACGAACTTCCGCTTGCAGCATGATTTCTCTCTCGGCGATTTTAGCCTCATATTGCTGTCGCAAATCGCTTATCTTTTGTCGTTGTTCATCGGTAAGCGGTGCTGGCGATTCTTGCCCCTGTTGCTTGCCAAGTTTTTCCATCGCCAATTCCACGGCGCTTTTCATGCCTGCCATTCCATATCTCCTCTTAGCCGGCTGCCGGCCATGGGTTGTCATCGTCCACAGCGACCTTACGATGTGAGCCAACTCTTGCTATTAGCAGATGGCTAACCATATCCGTCATAACGTCTCAGATAAGGACGATGGTGAGAATTGAACAGTCAGCAAAGCTACCGACTGTCACGCCTGCATACAGAGACAGAGGCGCAACCTATTAAGTGTAACACCTCCTGGTGACGAAAACCTGAAAAAAATTTGTGTTTTAGCTTGACACGTTCTACTGACTGCGGCAGTCAGCTAGCCTTTCCCTCGCAGCGCACCCTTCTCTCCTCATAAGGGTAGGTTTTTTGTGTAGAGAGCGTTTGTTCGTAGGGTACCGCCCTGCAGCGGCAGTATAGGTGAAAGTGGCGCAGAGCGTCAAGCGCGCAACGTCGGGAGATTTTGTAAGGCGGAATAACCCCTTTTCTTTCAATTCCGCCATCCGCATTAGCTTTTAAGAAGGGGATGTAACAGGCGTCGCGTAGCGTATGGAGTAGCGCTGTTCATTGATCAAGTAGCTTACCAGGGCAGCCCCAAACAGTGCTACTGTTGCCAGCGTAAAGGAAATATCATAGCTACCTGTCAGGTCATACAGCTCACCTGCTAGCCACACACTGGCACCACCACCGACCTGGTGCACCAATAGCGTAATACCGCCCAACGTCGCCAGGTTCCGCATGCCATAAACCTCGCTGGTAAGCGCCATAACGGCAACGGGTGTGGCAAGCCACGACAAGCCGCCGAGGATGGCAAAAATGTACAGTGCGAACTCATGACGCCAGGTCAAAAGAATCAAAAAGCCAATACCACGTACGAGGTAGGCCAGCGCCATAATATTCTTTCGCGCGAGGCGATCTGACGCAACGCCGGCAAGGAGGGAACCAATGGCACTACACGCGGCCAGGAGGCCAAATGCAGAGGCTGCCGCGGTTGGCGAAAAGCCACGGTCGGTGGCAAACGGGATAAGATGTGTAACGTATAGGGCGACCGTCATCCCACAGACAAAGTAGCCGGCATTCATCAGCCATAGTGGCGAACTATTGAGCGCTTCGCCCCAGCGCTGTGTGGCGAGCGGCGCCTGCCTTTGCTCTACCTGACTCAGGGTGCCCGGCGCCTCATCATCTTGCTGTGTGCGGCGCGGAATCAAGAAGGTCAGCGGCACGGTAATCACGATCATGGCTAAGCCGAGATAGACATGACTCGAGCGCCAGCCGCTGGCCTGCAACATCAGGGTGCTAACCCACACTAAGGTGAGCTGTCCAAGGGCCGAGCCGGCATTGTTGATACCAATGGCTAACCCACGTCGGTGCGCCGGGAACCACTTCGCCACCAGTGCGTTGGTGAGGGAAACCGACGACCCTGCCGTGGCGATGGCCAGCACAATGCCGTAAATGAACAGCATATAGGCGAAGCTCTGCGTGAGACTAATCAACGCCACCCCAAGGCCGAATATTGTCATGCTACCGACAA
>JAPULM010000475.1 GCA_027294925.1 bacterium | reverse complement strand
TCTATCAGTGGCTGCCTCTGTCTGCCTACCTCGTTCTGCATGGTCTGGCGCTGTTCTATCTGGCCCTGATAGGAGCTTATGCTGCGCACTTGTGGTAGTGAGAGAGACGAAGCACATTTAACGTCGCGTTTGTGGCGGTAGGTCGTAGAGGATGCCCATTTTTATGCCTCTACGTTGTGTCTCACCTCTCAAGTTGTCTATGTAACCCGCCGATAAAGTATGGTTCACCTGTTTGGCAAAGTCTTGTACCTGGCAGGTGGCCATCTGTCTTGTAGACAGGATGAAAGTAGCTGCGAAAGGGAAAGACATGCCGGCGTCTGAAAAACCCGTCGAACCCACCCACAACGATCTGATCAATTGGTTTAAAAATGCTCGAACGGGTGAGCACTGTCACGTTGTCACAAAAGACGGGCATACCTATACCCACTTGACCAAGTTCGGCCCTAGCATGGTTAAATGGCAGTTGTCTGCCTTCACCGGTCAAGACATTGACCTAAGCAACACCATAACGTTTATGGAGCGGCTTCAGGGATTGGCGTGACGTTGCTGTTGGACAAGCTTACTAGGAGGTAACGGCTATAACGACTCAACACGTGCATGGTTATCCATCGACTAAGAAGAGGGGGGTCTGACAATGAACATGATGGCAAAAGAAAGGTGTACAGAGGCGCCTCGTGTGCACGCGCAACGCAACGCCCAAGGAAGCAGCAGGTCATCGCTGCGAACACTGCGCAAGGTTCTAAATACCGGCCTGCCGTTCGTCGGCGTGGTGGTTATCTTAAGCACCTTGATCTTGGTGCGCGAACTCCGTCTGCAGATTGCCATCGTCGCCGTCGGCATCATGCTGATTGAGGTCGGCGTCTGGAAGCTCGCCAACCGCATACTACCCAGTGAGCGCCAATACGATACCCTGCGCACTGAGGTCGACAAGTTCATCACCCTGGTCCGCCAACTCAACACGGCAGCCCTGGTGTGTCATGCGAGCGACTCAGTCGAACACCAGACAGAGTTCGAGACGATACAAAGGTTAATGGCACAATCCGTCGAGCACATGGCCGAGGTGGCCGGCAAGACGGATGCCCAGGTCGCAGAGCAGCAGGCAGAATTGGTGTCAGCAGGTGACAGCTAGGCGCTGTCGTCTTCTCAACAGAAGTGAGGCATCGGCCACGGTGCAGCCTGAGCTGGCCTGGTGTCCGTTCACAGACTATCCGAGTACGGAGGATGCATGTTATTTATCACACATCTCCGAAACCGCAAAGGTTTTACCCTTGTTGAACTCCTGATCGGGACGGCCGTTTTTGCGGTGTTGGCGGAATTGGCTGTCCAGAGCTTCATCGGTCAGCTGCCGGACTACTGGTTGAATGGCGCCACCCGGCAAGTTGCCTTCGATTTGATGGGAGCAAGGGTGCAGGCGATCCATCAGAACCAAAATGTCATCGTGTCATTTACCAGCAACCATGAGTATGCCATCGGGGCTGATCTCAATAACAACGGGGTCTTAGATAATGGTGAAGGAACGACGACAGATGTTCAACAGCGAGACCCCGCACTGAGCTTCACCGGTGCGCTTCCTGCGCCGTTAATATTTAATTCCCAAGGGCTGGCGAACAGTTCACCGGTCATTACCATCGCCAATAGCAGTGGATCGAAACGTATAACCGTCACCCTCGTGGGCAATGTTGGGGTCGATTAATATGCGTCTAACACAGGCAATGTATGTGGATGATAGTCAACATAAGCGACCTAATGGTTTCGCCTCAGCAGGCGCGTTGTGTACGCCGCTAACCCGTGTGTATCTCGCTACCATACGCGGTGTGCACCGCGTTACAAGCCTTGCCCGGTGCCGCCAGGGCTTCACGCTCATTGAGGTTCTAATCGCCACGGTATTCCTCTCCGTTAGCTTTCTGGGCCTGTCGGCAATGACCTTGGGCACCATACGCGGTGTGTCTTATAGCCAGAACCTGGCAAAGGCAACCAACCTGGCACGGGAACAGATCGAACGCATCATCAATGTCGACTATGATGCCGTCATTGCGGCCAATTATCCGCAACAGAATTACAACACCATGGCTGGCTATGAGCAGTTCCAGCGTACCGTCACCATCGCCGTTGATACGCCGGAACCGACGACGAAAACCGTGATCGTGACAGTGGCGTGGCGAAACAATGCCGGAACCATCCGTACGGCGGCGCTGGATACCGTCATTACCCAATGAGCCGACGCTGTGTTGATGCCACACAAGCGCCGTCATACCTTGGTGTCTGTGTAGGAAAATAAGGCTGGAGGTCCTAGCGTGTCTGTTCGTACAACTACAGGCTTCACCCTCATTGAAATGCTGATCGCCATGGCGATAGGCACCCTGTTGCTTGCCGTAGTGGCCAATACCTTTATCAATCAACGCGAGACCTATGCCATTCGCGAACAGGTCTCGACTATGCAGCAAAATGTCATGGGCGGGATGGATTTCATCGTACGGGAACTCGCCATGGCCGGCTATGATCCCACCGAGGGGTCGGGTGCGGGCATCGTTGTCGCCACTGCGAACACGATCCAGGTCAGCATGGACCTGAGCAACGATGGCGATACCGGCGATGCCGATGAGAATGTGACCTATGTGCTGTATGACGCAGAGGGGGACGGCGATTTCGACCTCGGCAGGGACACGGGTGGCGGCAACCAACTGGTCGCCTTAAACATGCAGAGCCTGGCCTTGACGTATACCCTCGCCGATGGCACCGTCACAGCGGCTCCTGCCGATCTGAGCCAAATCCGGACGATCAGTGTCACCCTCATAGCTAGGACGGCCGACAAAGACCAACAGTATCCCGACAATGGGGGCTACCGGACGATGACCATAACCTCGACGATCCGAGTACGCAATCTGGGGTTGTAAGAAACAAGAAGATACCCAGAAAAAAATGACATCAACACCTGGGCGTCCGCTGCTCGGCATTCGTGAGGATACCAGAGGCGCAGTCCTTCCGGCCACTGTGTGTCCCGAAAACTCATAACCGCTGAAATCATAAGCTTTCTGTAGCGATTACTCACGCTGCTCGTCGCTTATAATGATGATGCAAACCGCCGACTTCCGGTAGCTTCCTGACCGGCCCTAGCTCGGGTGGCTGAACCGGCCGAGGCTCGGGAGCATTCATGTCGGTTCTGTCGCAAATTTCGATTTTCGAGGTAAAACCGGGAAGTCGGGCATCAGAAATTCAATGACTTACAGATGCTGAAAACCCCGTCATAACAAATTTGCGACAGAACCCTAAATGGTGTTCTATACTGCAATCGGTTCGATTGTCACCGTGCGCTTGTCCCTGGCTGAGGCGATCATGGCCAGCGTCACCTGCACCACCTGCAGGCCATCCAGACCGGTTGCAGCCGGTTCCCGATCCTCGATAATAGCCTGATGAAAATCGCTTAGTTCATCGACATAATTGGCTAACAAATCGGCAGTTACTGACTCGGTTTTGTTCACCGTTTGGCTCATCACTTGCAAGCCGCCCTGACGTCCCTCGCGCAGGGTGTCCAGGCCACTAATGCGGCCCTCACTGCCATAAATTACCACGTCGTGATGTGAATCAGGCAAACGCCGGCCGCAACACACGGTGGCAATAACGCCTGCCTCAAAGCGCAGTGACATGGCGATCAATTGTTCCAACGGCTGTTGTGGCCGTTGACCATCGGTGATGGCGGCGACTTCCGTTACCTCCTGGCTAAGCAAAAACCGCAGGGTATCTACCACATGCACGCCTGTTCCCATCATCGTGGAGGCCCAGCCAATCATCTCCGGCTCATCCCACCACTGCCGCAAGCCCTGACGCGGTGGCGGTGCCACTTCGCCTCGTACGCCGAACCCCCACTGAGCCTGGGCCAGGGCGATCTGGCCTAACACGCCTTGGCTCAACAAGCGGCGTGCTTCGCGATGCACCGGATGCTGCCGTAAGTGAAAGCCAACCCCTAGCTTTACCCCAGCGTCGCGACAGCCCCGTACCATTGCCACTGCATCATTCAGCGTGGTGGCCATCGGCTTTTCCGTTAGGACATGCTTGCCGGCTTTGGCTGCTTGCAGGGTGACATCGGCATGCAGGGCATTGGGCGAATTGACAAATACGGCGTCGACGCGATCATCGCGTAGTAGGTCCTGTACGGAGTCGTATGCCGCCTGAGCATCATGTTGTTGCGCAAACGTCTCGGCTCGTGCTCGGTCTCGGCTATACACCGCCACCAGTTCCGCCTCTGGCGTTAACGCCATCGCCGGTGCTATTTTAGTGTTCGCGTGTTGTCCGGTGCTAATAATTGCCCATCTCAGCGTCACCATTTGCCTCCATAGAACAAATTCCTATGTCTTCGACTTCAGAGATTTTTCCTCACTCTACGTCCTCATAAGCCTAAGGATGCGCACAAAAGGCTCGATTTCCCTAGACGACGTTAAAAATTCACCGCACGGCATGGCTCTGACAATACTTTTTCTCCATATTGATCAGCAATTTTAAATTTGGATTTAATGTTGCCAAAGTCTACTTGTATGGTTAAGGTGGTCGTCCCCCAATTCAAGGAGGCCATCATGACATCGCGTTTAGACTTCGATGCGCTCAAAGGCATCTTAGAGCGCCGGGTCGATCAATTGCCCGATCAT
>JAPULM010000474.1 GCA_027294925.1 bacterium | reverse complement strand
GGCCCATCGTTCCAACACCTGCTGCGGCCAGATACAGGGCAGCGGGAGAACCCAGCCCGCCGGCGCCAATCAGTAGGACCTTGGCATCAAGAATTTTACTCTGTCCACTTTCGCCAACCTGGCCGAGGAGGAAATGGCGACTGTAGCGCTCAAGCTGTTCAGCACTCATCTCCCGATCACGTACGATCGGATAGCCGTCGTCTTTCCAACGGGTAATGCCGCCGACCATCGATGAGATGTTGGTATAACCCATTTCACGCATGGCTTTAGCGGCTAGCAATGAGCGTACACCGCCGGCACAGTAAACCACTACCTCCCGGTCGGTCTCCGGCAGCTTGCCGGCAATCTGGAATTCAAGAAAGCCGCGCGGTACGGATATCGAGCCGTCGATGTAGCCGGTGCGTACCTCATCTTTCTCTCGCACATCGAGCAGAATAAAATCATCGCCGTGTTCGCGACGTGCGGCGATTTCCCCGACCGTCACCTCCGGGGTGACCAGTCGCGCCTCTTCGAGAAAATCTTGCTGAGTTTTCGCCATCATCTACTCCTTGGTTACCTCTATATCACTCACATGAACAGCCATAAGCTTACCTATGCATGCTCGCTCTCAAGATGAGCGCTGCGTCAAGTCGATAGAAAACACCAGAAGCATTTTACATCACCTACATATAGTGAGCAACCCATGTTTGGTCTGCTTCTATTCCCAGTCGTATTCTTCTCATTGACTCCCTGCTTCAACAGATCTAGGATGGGGTGGGGACAAAAACAGGTAGAATAGGTGTTTCGTGCCGATTATGCTCAGGTCGAATATTAACGATGCGCCTTAGACGTTAGCAAGGAGGGTGAGGTGATGCCAGTTGATACACCATCGGCGGAGAAGCTTCTCGATATGTATACGTGCATGTGGCGGATTCGTTTGTTTGAGGAACAAGCCGAGTATCAATCAAGCCAGGGGAACGTGTTGGGCGCTCTCCATACCTATATTGGCGAAGAAGCAGTTGGGGTGGGGGTGTGTTCGCATCTTGCTGCAACGGACTATATTACCAGTACGCACCGCGGGCATGGTCACTGTATCTCAAAAGGGGCGGATATCCAAAAGATGATGGCCGAGCTGTTTGGTAAAGCAACGGGTTATTGCAAGGGCAAAGGCGGTTCGATGCATATTGCCGACTTTGAGATTGGTATGCTCGGTGCCAATGGTATTGTCGCCGGTGGTTTTGGTTTGGCGACCGGCGCCGGCTTAGCGGCCCAAGTTCGCGGCTCGGGTCAAGTGGCGGTCTGTTTTTTTGGCGATGGCGCCGCCAACCGTGGTCCGTTTCACGAAAATATCAACATTGGCGCCGTGTGGCGGCTGCCGGTGGTGTATGTCTGTGAGAATAATCAATATGCCCAATGGACACTGCAAAAGGATATCACCCTGGTGACTGACATCGCCAGTATGGCGTCCGCTTACGGTATTCCTGGCGTACAAGTGGACGGTATGGATGTGTTGGCTGTGTATGAGACGGCCGGTGAGGCGATCGCGCGGGCGCGGCGCGGTGAAGGTCCCACCCTGCTGGAGTGCAAAACCTACCGCTTTCATGGCCATAATTTTGGCGACCCGCAACAGTATCGCAGCCGAGAAGAAATTGCCGAGTGGGTCGAGCAGCGCGACCCGATTCAGCATTTTGCCGATTTTCTGAAGGAAGAGGACTTGATGACGGAGGCGCAAGACGCGGCGATCCAACAACAGGTTGCGGCTGACATCAAGGCGGCGGTTCAATTTGCCGAACAAAGCCCGTTTCCCAGCGAGGATGAGTTGTACAAAGATGTGTATTCCTACGAGACTCAATAGGCAATCACCATACGCGAAGCGTGTAGATTAAGGAGATGACCCCATGTCCAAGAAAACCATGCGTGACGCCATTCGCGACGCATTGCATGAGGAGATGGCGCGGGATGAGAGTATCTTTGTGCTTGGTGAGGATGTGATTGCCCATGGCGGTCCTTATGCCGTAACCCAGGGCATCGCAGAAAAATATCCTGGCCGCATTCGCCAAACGCCAATCTCTGAAGCCGGAATTGTCGGCACCGCCCTCGGGGCGGCGCTATGTGGCTTGAGGCCGGTGGCAGAGTTAATGTATGTCGATTTCATTACCTGTGCGATGGACGAAGTGGTCAATCAGATGGCCAAGGTGCGCTACATGTTCGGTGGCCAAACTGACGTACCGGTGGTGCTACGTTTACCGTCCGGTTCGGCCCGCCTGATCGCGGCGCAGCATTCGCAAAGTCTGGAAGCCTGGTTTATGCATGTGCCTGGCTTACAGGTTGTGGTGCCTGCGACGCCCTATGACGCCAAAGGACTGATGAAAACGGCTCTGCGTGGCAAAGACCCTGTTCTGTTTATGGAGTACAAGCGTCTTTACAGCCTGGAAGGGGAGGTGCCGGAGGATGATTACACCATTCCCTTTGGACAGGCTGACGTGAAGCGTGTAGGCAGTGATCTCACCATCATTGCCACCGGACCCATGGTGGGTAAGGCGTTGGCGGCGGCTGAGGTTCTTGCGCAGGAGCAAATTAGCGTTGAGGTGGTTGATGTGCGCACCTTGATGCCTTTGGATAAGGCGACGCTCTTTGCTTCGGTGGAGAAGACCAATCGGGTTATTGTAACGGATGAGGAAGTGCAGCGCGGCGGTTCCGGGGCTGAAATCGCTTCAGTCATTGCCGAGGAATGTTTTGACGCCCTGGATGCGCCGGTTAAGCGAGTGGCGGGCGCCAATGTTCCGATGCCCTACAGCCCGGCGTTGGAGAAGCTCGTGCTGCCAAGTGCCGATAGCTTGGTGGACGCAGTACGTGAGCTGCTGGGCTAAGAGGAGGAGACGATGGCCATCAAGTTTGGTATGCCTAGTTTAGGGCACACCATGGAGAAGGGTAAAGTGCTTGAGTGGTTAAAGCAGGAGGGTGATACGGTTGCGAAGGGTGAGCCCCTCCTGGTGATTGAGACCGATAAGGTGGTGACTGAAGTGGAAGCGCCGGTTGCCGGTGTCGTTTTGAAAATTATAGTATTGCCGGAAGAAGAGCGACCCATCGGGGCACCGCTTGCCGTGCTCGGCGAAGCGGGGGAAGTGTTGAGCGAGGCCGATTTGCAACAGCTCGTGGGCGTTGAGCCCCCACCTGCCGTATCTGCCTCTGTCGCCACTGTACTGTCTGCTGCTGCGCCGCCGCCTGCTGCTCTAGCCAATCGAGCAGGGGGGCGCGTCAAGATTTCGCCGATTGCCCGTAAATTGGCCGAACAACATGGTATCGATACGGCGACCCTGCAAGGCACGGGTTCTGGTGGACGCATCAGCAAGGATGACGTTCTGCGAGTGATCAAGACCGGCCAAGCCGCATCGTCAGCAGCTTCATCTTTTACGGCAGCCGAAACGACAAGGGTGCCAGCTGTTGGCCAACCGGCGACTTCACACACGATACCGCTAACCGGCATGCGCGGCCGAGTGGCCGAGCGGATGTTCCAGAGTTGGAACACCATCCCGCGCGTCACCGAAGTGATGTTGGTTGACATGAGCCACACGGTTGCATTCCGTGATGCGATGTTGGGGCAGTGGGAGCAGCAGTATGGGTTGCGACTATCACTCAACGATATGATCATCAAAGCCGTGCTCCTCGCTCTAAAGCGCCATCCACGGCTGAACGCGACATTGGTAGAGAAGGTGGTTCACGTGCACGATACGGTGCATATGGGCTTGGCCGTCAATCTGGATGAAGGATTAATCGTGCCGGTGATCCGTAACGCCGAGCAAAAGGACCTCGGACAGATCGCTACTGAAAGTCGTGCGTTGTCGGAAAAAGCACGCAGCGGGCGATTGCAACTTGATGAGGTGAGCGATGGCACCTTTACCATCACCAACCTTGGCACGACCGGTATCGA
>JAPULM010000473.1 GCA_027294925.1 bacterium | reverse complement strand
ATGCGTCAGGCCCTGGAAATTGATCAAAACAGTTTCGGCAACGACCATCCCGAGGTGGCCATAGATCTGAACAATTTGGCGCAATTGCTCCAAGACACCAACCGCTTGCAGGAGGCCGAGCCGCTGATGCGAGGAGTCATTGAGGTCTTTTTAATATTTCTTAGCAAGACAGGGCATCCCCATCCTCACTTAAATACTGTCATTCAGAATTACCGTCTACTTCTGCAGGAGATGAAATATACTCCCGAGCAGGTTGAGAAGAAAATGGTGGCATTAGGTTTGATGAAAAAAGACCTTTCATCCTGAAAAAAGCACAACTGACTGATAGATCAGTACGGACTTTCAACAGCCTTTGCGAAAAACTAACCTCACGTCTAACTCTTTATACATAGCCCCGTTACGGTGACCGGTCGCGCAAACAAACGCGACTCGCTTTGCCTCCGGACCTCAAGTCCATCGCGCAGTCGTGTTAAGGTGTGGCTAAATTTGCTTTACGATTCATGGGCAATATCGTACAGAGACACCTCCTGATCCACGGTGTCTTCGCCATGCACACCGCGTAACGCGGCCAGCACCACGGCAAGTAAGTTGTAGGCCGCCAGGGCCAGACAAAAGCCAAACAACGCTGCCCTCGGATACCCTAACGTACTGATTTCGGAATGAAAGTAAGCCTCTAAGTGCTGAAACGCCGTTTCTAATTTCCAGCGCTTTTGATAAAGCTGAGCAACCCGTTTGGCCGACACCTGAGGTGGTAAATTGGTCAACATATAGAGCAGCGTAGCCCCGTCTCGGGTCGCCTCATCCAATTTGATCCGCAGACGCCAAAAGGCATTCTAGTGCCGGCTCTTGCGGAGCGCAATCCCTAAACACACCTATGGGGCATCCCCCGTCGCTCGCTGGCTGCCGCCCCTTGTTGGCGGCAGTTGTGGCGTCCGCAGCACGCCGGGCAGCCTGCTAGGGGTAACCGTGCAATTCGTGCTAATCGTAGCAGTTCGATACTCAATAATTACAATAACTTACAAGGGAGTAAAACTCTATTATCAATAAGGGGTTGGGAATCAAGGGAACTTTCAGTGACGGTCGCGTTTTGCCGTCAGGCGCTGTTGACGTTGCTGATGGCTGCTATTGTGTTGATCCAGATGCCGAAGCCGCTGCGTCAATTGCAGTGCAGCCTCATAGTCATGCTGCACATGTTCGTTGTATTTAGCCAGACGTTCAAGAGCCTGCGGGCAGTCCTGCTCGGCAAGCTGTCGCCAAATCGGCACGGCGTGCTGCCAGGCCTGGCAGCGGCGATACAGCCGAGCCAGTTCCAGTAAACCGGTCGTTGTAAGCTGGTCTTGATGCGCCCGCAGGTGGGCTAAAGCGGTTTGCTCGTCACCACGCTGGAGCCAGTAACGGGCCACGGCGACGACATCGGCACCGCTTTCACCTGGTGCGGTAAACGCCTCGGTGAGTGACGGCAGCAAGGTGGCCAGCGACATCAAATCCCAGCGGTTATGGGCCAGGATACCGGGCAGTTGGCGGGTGATGCCACGGCGCACGAAGGCAAACCAAACCTCGGGCACCAGATAGGCGGGCAGGTCGTCTTGGCGGTGAAATCCCAGCAGACAACGTTCCGCTGTCTGCAGGCGGCAATCTACCCATTGGTTACGGAATGCCCGGCGGGTGGGATGAAACAGGTCAATGTGGTGCATGGCGGCAAACGGGTCAGGTATGCCGGATAGGCGATAGCGGGTCGCCATCAGCGGCGCGTCGAAGCTTTTGCCGTTGAAGGTCACCAGGTATTCGCGATCGTCAACCCAGTCACGCGCCGCTTGCAGTAATGCCACCTCGCCTCGAAAGCCAGTGAGAAAAAATTGCCGCAGGTAGAACGTCTCATCCGTCATCCGGCCTAGCCCTAACAAAAACGCCAGGGTACCGGTGCCACCGGCCAAACCCGTGGTCTCGGTGTCCATGAAGACAAGCTGCTCGGTGGATGGTGAGGAATCGCCGGGGAGATGGAAGGAGAGGCGTGGGCGCAATGTTTCAAAACGGTGCTTGCCGTGCTGGTGTGAGAGGGGAAATTGTTGCTCGACAACGATCAGCCCATCCGCTATCCGCGTACCACCCAGGAGATCGGCAACCTCTTGTTCATCCCTGGCCTGCGATGTCTGAGGACGCTGTCTGCCGTACAGGCGTTGTAAGCGCTGCTCCACCGGCAGCGGTAAGGCGGCGGTGTCGGACGCTACATCACCACGTTGACGGCGCAGCACGGTCAGGCGTTGCTTTAAGTCCAATGTGGTACGCCCCTTTCCTCAAAAAAGCGGCCTGTCGCCTATACGGACGAGACGCCCCTCGCTTCCGGATCGACCCTCACCCCGGCCCTCTCTCTGGCCAGGGAGAGGGAGAAAATTGATGTCCGGATACTTAAGTGCTTAAAAGCGACAACACCGTGATAGCGGCCTGTTTCGGCGTTGCGTCGCGTTGTTCATCAACAGCGAGAATGGGGCCCACACAAGCCGGACAGCCGTGTACGCATTCGCAGGCTGTGACCAAGGCATATGCCCGGCGTACCAGGTCGTGACGCAAATCGTACAGTAGGGTGGACAAGCCGATGCCGCCGGGATAGTTGTCGTACAGAAATACCGTCGGCTGGAAGTGGCGTGACGGCACCGCTTCGCGCCCATCTTCCATAAGCATTTTAGCCGCACCGCGTCCATCGGCACCTACGGTGGCAAACCAGGTGGCATCGCTGCTACCCACCGCACGCCCCAAATCGTGCGGTTCCGACATGGTGAGCAGCGCCGCCACATGGTGCATCGCGTACGCCGCGCCTAGGAAGCCATCAAGCGCCTGCCAGGGATGGGTGAAGGCTTGCTGCAACGTTGCAGCGCTGAGCTGCCACCAGACCGCCGTGGTATGCATCTCCTGATCCGGCAGATTGACCTGGCCATAACCGATGTTTTCATGGCTGTGATAGCGAATTTTTTTGTACCCGGCAACGCGCCGCACCAGATGCACCTCACCACGAGCGCACAGCCGTTGCGGGCTCTGCTCGTCCTCAAACTGCTCTAAAATTTTCAGCCGGGTATAATCGATGGCATCGGTGTAATAGTCAGCCCGGGTGCGCGTCACAAATGCTTTACGGCCTTCCCAATCCAGCTTCTCGACCTGCCAGGGGGCGGCTTGGATCAGATAAATAGCCCCCTCGTAGATGGTCATCGCAGCGCTGCCGTAATCGACCTCGGCAATGATTTCCTGCTTGCCCTCAGTGGTGTCAATGACCACGAAATTGCCCTCAGCAACGCCCCGTAGACTCACCGTATTAGCGGGATAACTATCGGCCATCCAATGCCACTGCTTGCCCTCGTGATGCAGGACTTGCTGTTCCTCCAAGTAGGCGAGGATAGCGGTCAGATTTTCGGCGCCGAATTGCTCCCCGTCCGTAAACGGCAACTCAAACGCCGCACAGCGGATGTGATCGACCAAAATCAACAGTTGGTCGGGCGCGATGCGCGCATGCTCCGGCGAGGCATCGAGGAAGAACTCCGGATGACGCACGACGAATTGATCGAGCGGCGCACTAGTCGCAATCAACACGCCAAGCGAGGGGCGATTTCGACGGCCGGCCCGGCCCAGACGCTGCCATGAACCGGCGATGGTGCCCGGATAGCCATTCAGCAAGCAAACGTCTAGGGAACCGATATCCACCCCAAGCTCGAGGGCTGAGGTCGAGATCACACAATCAACCGTACCGTCGCGCAGTTGGTGCTCGGTCGCGCGCCGCTGGGTTGGCAAATAGCCACCACGATAAGCCACAATACGGGCCGGATAACGCGGGTCTTTGTCAAACGTCTCTTTGAGATACTTAGTGATGATTTCGACCATCAGACGGGTCTGGGTAAAAATCATCGTTTTGAGACCGGCGCGCACGCTCAAACGGGCCAGCTGGGTGCTTTGCGAGCGGGCTGAAGCGCGCATGCCAAGCTCAGCGTTAACCACGGGTGGATTCCACAGTAAAAGATGTTTCTCGCCTTGCGGCGCACCACTCTCGGTAATCGCGGTGGCCCTGGCGCCAATCAGTTGCTCAGCCAATTCGAGTGGATTGGCGATGGTGGCGGAACAGAGAATAAACAGCGGCGCGCGGCCATAAAAGCGGCAAACCCGCTGCAAACGCCGTATCAAATTGGCCATATGCGAGCCAAATACACCACGATAGGTGTGCATTTCATCAATCACAACATACTGCAACGACTCAAAAAACTGCGCCCACTTGGTGTGGTGCGGCAAAATGCCCTGGTGCAGCATATCCGGATTGGAGACGACAATATCGCCGCGCAGACGTATAGCACGACGCGCATCGGCTGGCGTATCACCATCAAAGGTGTAGGTGCGGATAGCCAAATCGCCGGCCTGGTTCAAGGCCAGCAGCTCGGCCACCTGGTCTTGCGACAAGGCTTTGGTGGGAAAGAGATACAGGGCCTTACCCTGCTGCTGCAAGGCGGCCTGCAGAACCGGTAGGTTATAACACAATGTCTTACCGGAAGCCGTGGGCGTGACAATGACCGTATGTTGCCCGGTCCGTATGGCGTCCCAGGCTTGTCGTTGATGGCGATATAAACGACTGACCCCACGCCCTTGCAAGGCGACCGTCAAACGAGGATCAAGATCATCAGGCATATCCGTGTAGCACCCGGAACGCGCCGGGATGGTTGCCTGAGCCGTAATACGACCGGCGTACGTCTTTTGCAAATGCTGCACAAGTCCTGTAATATCGCCCGGCGCCGTATGCTGAATCATTGCGTTTGCATCTTACCCTTATCAGTTAGCGGCAGTTTATGTAACGGTCTCACACATCATAAAAAATTGCAGCCCAACGTGCAATGGTTACGGTGCATTCATGTTTATCCTTGGACGGAATGAATTTTGTTGTACAATAACAGCACTTCAGGAAAATAAAAACCCTTCTAATGGTCCAAGATGGAACAAAAATGGATTCTTAGTGAGTGATTATCTATACTCACGTGACATAATGCACGCAAAGCGTCGCATACAGGATATAATATAATACATCTACTGAGAAGAAAGTTTTACGTCTTGCAATTACCCCGTCAGTTTGGCGGGGTGGCGTCCTTTGATTGCAAAATTTATCTGGCGTTTAGAAGCGCTTAAGAACTTCTTTCAGGCGCTCCGAAGAAATGGCATACAGACCAACCAGGACGATGATGGGCCTGCTGCGTCAGGAGGGTGAGCCGTACATGGGCTGTTGGCGGATATTACCTGCGCTGCTAATGCTTATCAGCTTTGTGCCGGCCATAGCGCTGGGCGAAGTTGATCAGGATGACAAGCTCCAACCCATACGACAGTTAATGGCAACAGAGCACTATAAACAGGCACGGCAACGTCTCAACGCATTCATGAAGCGTCATCCCGAAGATATACAAGCGCGCTTCCTGCAAGGTTTAGTATTGCTGCGTGAGGGACGCATTAAACGTGCCACAGCTGTGTTCGAAACAATAACGCAGGAATATCCGGACCTACCTGAATCGTATAATAATTTAGCCGTCCTGTACGCGGCGCAGGGGCAGTACGAAAAAGCTCGGGATATCCTGCTAGCAGCCATGCATACCCATCCCAGTTATGCCAGAGTACACGAAAATCTGGGCGGTGTTTATGCTAAAATGGCAAGCCTTGCATACGACCGTGCGCTTGAGCGCAATCACAAACAGAAGACGCCAGCGCTAAAATTAGACTTGCTAACCCACCTATCTGTGGTGCAAGATGGGGCAAAGAACGATATTTCAAAACCGGCAACCCAGCAGGCCAACCATACGCAAAGCGCTACGCGTCAGCCGGAAGCTTCTGCTTCGAGCCCATCGCTACCATCACAGCCATCTCAACGTATGGCGGCAAAGACGCCGGAGGCTAATCAAGCGCAGATTGTTGCGACGATCTCCGCCTGGGCCAAGGCATGGTCGGAGCAGGACGTGGATGCTTATTTGGCGTTTTATGCGGCTGATTTCAAACCGCCGCAGGGCATCTCGCGGCGGGGATGGCGCAACCAACGCCGACAGCGTCTGCGGGCGCCGCGTTTTATCAAGGTGGAACTGAGCAACCGAGAGGTAACGCTGCTGGAAAATGGTACGGCAAGTGTGCAATTTTTACAGGACTATAGGTCCAATATTTTCCGCGGCAAGTCGTACAAACAGCTACACCTTATCAAGCACGACGCCAAATGGCACATTGTCGAAGAACGCATCATACTCGAATAGGCTTACTACGATGCTCCGAATCAAACTTGTCATTCTACTACTCGGCGCGCTGGTCGTGGCGCCGGTATATGGGGAGAACGCAAGTGTTCGCCAACTTGCCAACGGCCTGCCACAACGCTCTGAACCCCTTCTAATCAAGGCACTCAACGAGATTAGCGCACAACATCTGGATACCGCCCTACAAGACATTGGGGTACTGGTGCGCCAGAACCCAAAATTTAGACTAGCGCAGCTCATCTACGGCGATCTCCTGCTAGCGCAAGCGAAAGCGTTGCAAGGCTTTGGCAGCCCCGCCGACATGGCCACGCCACAAGTGGCAGCCCTACGCCATGAGGCGCTGGCGCGTTGGCAACACCACCTCCAGCGCCCCCCGGCAAATACAGCGCCGCAAATGCTGGTGCGGCTGCCGCCAAGCCAGCGTCATGCGGTTGTGATTGATTTGAACAAAGCTCGCCTTTATCTGTTTGCCAATCGTCAAGGCATACCGCGCCTGCTACACGATTACTACATCTCAAGCGGTAAAAATGGGGCTCGAAAAGTTCGTGAGGGAGATCAACGCACACCGGTTGGCGTCTATTTTGTCACCGGCCGTTTATCGCCTCAAAAGCTACCTGACCGTTATGGCGTCGGCGCCTTTCCGATCAACTATCCGAACGCATGGGATCGTCGTTTAGGTAACACAGGATCTGGCATTTGGGTGCATGGCGTACCGAGTGACACCTACAGCCGGCCACCGCAGGCCAGCGACGGTTGTGTGGCCCTGAGCAACACGGACCTGCTTGCTTTAGAGCCGTTTCTGGACATTGGCCAAACACCCGTGATCATTGCCGAAGGCGTCGCCTGGATTGATCCGCAACAGTGGCAGCAACAACAAGAACGCTTTACAGAGCTGCTCGAGAACTGGCGACAAGATTGGCAAAGTCTTGATACAGCACGCTATCTGCGGCATTACTCAAAAGCATTTAACGCACAGGGGAAAAATTACCAAGCCTGGGCGCAGCACAAACAGCGTGTCAACGCCCGCAAAGCATCCCTCAAAGTCGCATTGTCTGAAGTTAGCGTCTTTCGCTATCCAGGAGAATCCGGCATGGTGGTAACGACGTTTCAACAAGACTACCGTAGCAACAACTTTCGCGATCAGGTCAAAAAACGCCAGTATTGGCGTCAAGAAACAGATGGCGTCTGGCGGATTGTCTACGAAGGACCTGCCTAACGCACGCCTTGTCGTGTCGACACCGGTATATGCCGTCGAAGCCAGCGCACTAAATCAACCCAGATATGCGAAATTTGCCGTTTCGTCGGCATAATACCGGCATGCGGCAACTCAATGGTGATAACCGGTATCTTTTTATGCACCCCGGCATAATTGCCAAGCGACCCTGGATAGACACCTAACAGATGGAGGCGGAGGTAACCAAACTTGCGCGGCTGAGGCGGGGGGCCGTCAAAGTCGAGAATACCATATGGTGCGTGCACCGCAACAATAACCTGCGGTCGGAACTGCTCAATCACTTTGGTAAGCCAACGGGTTTCAGGCTCGCTTAAAGACGCCGCGCCAGGATAGCGCCGTGGATCGCGTCGCGTCCGCCGCACCCAGTAGCGGCGGCTTTCTTGCTGCCAGTTCGGCGTCGAAAAGTTGCGATTCAGATCCACGCCATTGGCATTCATACGCTGTGATTTCTTGCGTAATAAGCCGTCCGGATTCAGTAGTGGAACGATCTGCCAATGAAACAGACCGGAATGATGTTTGTCCAAAATTTGCATCCACTTAAACATGATACTGACGGATGAATATTCGTCTCCATGCACCCCACCGATAACCAACACACGGGCTTTAGGAATACGCGGCGGCAGTGGTGGATATTCCTTAATCAACAGCGGCAGGCCCTGTACAGAGTATGCCCCGGAAGCTTGTAAATTGCGCTTAAGACAGTGTGCGATACTAACGCTACCCAGCTTTTGCCCGATCATCTGACAGGCGCGTTTGACCGTAACAGAAGCGCCATTATGACTATTCTGAACAGATGCGTATACGGGCGGTAGAAAAAGCCACATCGCCAGCGGTAGCACCACTGCTGTCAATTTCTGTTCACCAGGTGCCCACATGCAAATGGTTCCCGAAGATTTTTTGACCTTGATCAATCAGGCGCTCGATGGCATGCTACAAATTGCCGAGGAACTCGGCGACGAGCGTGTCAATCTGCGCCCCAACTTACCCGATGCAAACTCACCCTATGCCATTCTCACCCACTGTGTCGGCCTAACGCGCTACTGGATCGGTGAAATATTGGCTGGGCGTCCATCGCATCGTGATCGTGAAGCGGAATTCAACGCCAGCGGCACCATAGCCGATATCCGTCAGGCCATACACGATCTGCAAGCACAGCTGCCGGCAGATATCGCCCAGGTGCAGGGCGAGCAGCCGATTGTCTACCCCTTATCGGCACGTCATCAACACTTGCAGGACCGACGTCAAGGCGCTGTTCTTCTACAGTGCTGCCGCGAACTGACCCAACACCATGGACACCTGGATCTGACACGTGATCTGTTGATGCAGCCCTAGCGCCATTACGAGCCATGCGGAGCGACGGCTTTGAGCGCTTGCAAATAAGCATCTTTGTTGGGCTCATTGAATACCAGGCGAATATCGTGCACCCCGACGTCAAAAAAAGTTTGCATCTGATCGCGGCACTGCTGCGGATTGCCGATAATAGTCATCGCATCAACCATTTCGTCGCTCACCAGTTGCGCCGCCCGGTCGCGTTCACGGGCCAAGTACGCTGCACGGACACGGTCGGCGTCAGCACCAAAGCCGATACGGTGCATGTATTGATGATAAAACACACCCATACCACCAATATAAAAGGCGATATGCGGCCGCTCACGATCACGCGCAGCAACAATATCATCGGTCACGTAAATCGATACTTGCGGCGAAATGGCAATATCGTCGAACGAACGACCGGCGGCTTCCGCCCCGGCTTTCAACTCCGCCACGGCCGCGTCCATACGTGACGGCGCCAGATAAATGGGCAACCAGCCATCTGCCAACTCACCTGTCAGCCGCAGGCTAGGCGGACTGAGTGAGGCAATATAAATCGGCAGGTTAGCCCGATAGGGCTTAAGGCGTAGCCGGAAACGCTGCGTATGGAAAAACTCCCCATCGTGATCCAAGCGCTCACCACGTATTGCCTTGCGAATAATATCAATATATTCTCGCATACGCGTCAACGGCTTGCGAAACGTCTCGCCGTGCAAATCTTCAATAACCAGCTGTCCACTGGTTCCTAACCCGAGAAAAAAACGCCCCTCCGACATACGGTCCATATTCAGCGTCGTCATCGCAACATTCGCAGGTGAGCGCGCAAACACAGGGACAATACTCGTGCCAATTCGCATCCGTGAGGTCACCGCCGCTAGCTGAGCCAGTGAGGTAAATGAATCCTCGCCCCAGGATTCCCCCATCGTCACACAACCGTAGCCAAGTTCTTCCGCCAGAACAACACTATCCCGTACTTCCCGCCACGTCATGTCCGACGTTCCCGGGCTCATAATGCCAATTTCACCCATTACCCTCTCCTTGTTTCTCTATCTCGCAATAATCTCCGTCGCATGACGCTCTTAACCTCACCCGTATCGTAACGACTTGAGCCCGTCTTGCCCCAACGCTGTCAACCCCTGAACTTGCCCTTCAGTTGTACGACCATCACCATGACACCGCTTGTAGACACGTCATCGCCATCTCTGCATGGACGTGCAGACAGGCCCAACCGAGAAAGGGTAGCGTAGGCGTCATACGGAATTAAGTTTAAGACATTCCGGCAGAGATCGCTTTGGCGATCTCTGCAACAGATGCTACAGTTATAGATAGGGGAACAACAATGGTTGTTTTTTCCCCTCGCCCAATCCTCTCCCTGGTCAGCGAGAGGTAGAAAATTTATGCACGGGCACTTGAGAGGTTGTTTGGCAAGTTCCCCTATGCAAAGTAGGGAAAATACAGAGGAGAAGAGACGATGGCTGATCTCTGGGACAACCCGATGGGCACCGATGGTTTTGAATTTGTTGAGTACACCGCATCTGATACCGCAGCGCTTGGACATGTGCTCGAATGGATGGGCTTCACGGCCATTGCGCGCCACCGTTCTAAAGACGTCACCCTATACCGCCAAGGCGAGATTAACTTTATCATCAACGCCGAGCCGGAGAGTTTCGCCCAGGCCTTTGCCAAGCTGCATGGCCCCAGCGCCTGCGCCATCGCATTGCGGGTTAAGGATGCGGCCAGCGCCTATCAACACGCCCTGGATCTGGGCGCCTGGGGTGTACAGGGCAACATCGGACCGATGGAACTCAACATCCCTGCCATCAAGGGCATTGGCGATTCGTTGATTTATCTTGTCGACCGCTACGGAATAGAGGCAACCATTTACGACGTTGATTTCATACCCCTGACGGGTGTCGATCAGAACCCCCAAGGCTTGGGGCTCACCTATGTCGATCACCTGACACACAACGTCCATCGCGGACGTATGATGGAATGGGCCGAATTCTACACGCGTCTGTTCAACTTTCATGAACTGCGTTACTTCGACATTGAGGGCAAGTTAACAGGCTTACGCTCCAAGGCGATGATCAGCCCGTGCGGCCAAATCCGTATCCCGATCAATGAAAGCGCCGATGATCAATCACAGATTGTTGAATACCTGCATGCTTACAAAGGTGAAGGCATCCAGCACATCGCGCTAGGTACGGACGATATCTATACCACGGTCGAAGCCTTGCACGAACGTCATGTCTCATTTCAGACCGTTCCTGCGGCCTACTACGATGCCATAGACGAACGCGTGCCAGAGCATGACGAAAACCTGGCGCGACTGCAGAAGAACTATATCTTAATTGACGGTGGACCCGAGCAAGGCGGCGGGCTCTTGTTGCAGATCTTTACCAACACCGTCATTGGGCCAATTTTCTTTGAAATTATTCAACGTAAAGGCAATGACGGCTTTGGTGAGGGAAACTTCAAGGCCTTGTTTGAATCCATCGAACGCGACCAAATTGCCCGTGGCGTGTTGCAGGAGAGCGGATAAGCTTAGGCTTCCCTCCCTTAAAAGATTGTCTCGCTTGCGTAGGCAAGAAGGAGACAGATTTCAAATCTGTCCCCCTACGACGATGACGGAGAGGAGGGAAACAACAGAGCAGAGGAACAGAACGTCACGAGACGTTTTCCAGCACCGTCGAGACCACAGTGCGGTCATCACCGCCCATGTTGACCGTCAGGCCAGTGTGCAGCTCACGCTGTACCTGATAATCGCCGCACCACCCCTTCATCTGACGATAAATCTCCGCCACTTGTTTGATGCCAGTAGCGCCAACCGGATGGCCAAAGCCGACCAGACCGCCACCGGTATTGATCGGAATATCGCCTTCCAGAGAGGTACGGCCCGAGAGTAACAGCTCTTTCCCCTTACCCTGCTCGGCCAAACCTATCGCCTCATACATCATCAGCTCGGCAATGGTGAAGCAGTCATGCACTTCTGCAATTTGTACATCCTGCGGGGTAATACCGCCGTCGTGCAACGCTTCCGCAGCCGCAGCCGCAGCCGTATCCAACTGCAAGAGGTCTTTAACTTGCCCCAGCGGATTGGTACAGAATCCATATGAACGCATGCGCACGCAGTCGGTCTTGACTCGACCCAACTTTTGCAAGCCTTCCTCACTGGCCAAAATAACCGCCGCGGCGCCGTCACTAACCTGTGAACAATCACTCATTTTGAGGTGCGGGTTGAGATCCGGATTTTGTAAAAAGTTGGGATTGCTATCGCTAGCCGTAGCCGCCTGTTCCAGAGTCATCTTGACCGCGTGCATGTGCGCCAACGGATTACGATTGGCATTGCCATACGCCTTAACGGAAAAATGCGCCAGATCGCGGTCCGTAAGGTCATAGGCTTCTTTATATGCTTTAGCGCGCCGGGTCAAAAGCGCCGGGAAGGTAAAATCGTCAATGTCACGTTCGGTGGCATAATGTGCCGCCCGGGCCAGATAATCAGCCCCCTCACGCGCCCTCACCGTGGTCTGCACCTCAGCGCCAACCACCAGCACCACGTCCAAGCCGGACTGAATCGATTCAATCGCATTGACAATACCGACCCCACCGGAGGCGCAGGCGGCCTCCACCCGGGCAAAGCCAATTCCCGCCAGCCGTTCATCAGCTCGTGCAACCATGGCACCAAGATGAGCTTGATGCGAAAACAATTCGCCGGCAAAATTGCCGATGTAGCCACGCTGTACCAAACTAAGATCGATGTTGGCGTCATCGATCAGTTTGCGTATCACATTAACAATGTGACCTTCCAGGCTCGGATTGTCCTTTTGACCAAAATCCGGGTGCCCCTTCATAATGAAAGCGGGATTGCCTTTGCCAATAAACGGCGTAACCGCCTGCGCAGCAACATAAACCGGTCGTGTAGGTCGCATGATAATCTCCTTAGCACATGAAGTTGATGGCGTCTATATCGTGCGCAGTATACACGACGCGCCCTGCATCCGACAAGCAGCCTCACAGCAGAGCCCATTCAGTCGTTAACGAAACGCCGGTAGAACATCCTGTGTGAAGCGGCGTAGCTGTTCGTGTTGATCCGGTGCCGCAAAACGCACGACAAAAGACGTACAGCCGGCATCGGCCAGTGCCTGGATGGCCGCCACACAATCCTCAGCCGTACCATACGGGTCTTGCCCCCAACGCGCTTCATCGAGTGATCCGTAGGCGCTGTGGTAATAGCGGTTGACAAACTCAACCCCAATGGCACGCGCCTTCGCACGGTCGTTGTCGATGTGGCACAACATCTGATAGGCGGGGACAATCGTCGCCGGATCGCGGCCGGCAGCTCGGGCGTAGTCTTGTAATTCAGCCCAACAGGCATGAAACTCCTCCGGCGCGGCGGTGCAAGTCATCCAGCCATCGGCGTGCTGGATGACACGCTGCGCCATACGCTCTCGCAAACGCGGCGAAAGATTGCCAACATGCGGATTGCTGGCAATCCAGATTGGCGGCATCGATACGTTAGCGGGCCGTAGGGCGCTTTGCACACCATGTAGCGTGTGGTGTTGCCCCTCATAATCGAAGCGCTCGGTCGTCCACAAATGACGGATCACCTCCAGTTGTTCGGTAAACACCTGCCCACGGGTTTTTAAGTTGGCGCCTGCCGCCTCGAACTCGCCGGTAATACCCGGCGTTGGCGTCTCTGACCCAACACAGACCCCGAGGATCGTGCGCCCTGCCGCCAGGCGATCCAGACTTGCCCAACTCAAGGCTAGCCACATGGTATTGCGTAGTGGCGCGATTAAGGCCGACGTGCCCAAAGTCACCCGTTCCGTACGTGCGGCAATGGCGGCGAGCGTCGTAAAGGCTTCCAGGCGGCTCTTTTGAAACATGCTGTCACCCACCCACACGGAGTCATAACCCTCAGCTTCCACCGTTTCCGCTAACGCTAAAAGCGCACGCTCGGAATACGCCTCAGGATACAGAATAGGGACTCGCGTATTAACGTTAATACCAACATGCAACGGCATAAACAGCGCTCCTCTACGCACCAACAAAAATGCTTACACCTTTTTGTTTCTCAGTTCTCAGTCCTTATGCCGCATCCCCAGACGGTAAGCGCGGCATCAACTCATCACAGATGGTCTGCATAAGCTGGGTTTTGTCAGCAAAACGTACCGGTGTCCAAATTTGATCGATACCTGCGTCTTGTAACGCTTGCAAGCGCTCCAGGCATTCGTCAACCGTACCGGCAACGGTCAGACGATCGGCCAGATAATCGCTCAGATCCAGGTCGTCGACCAATTGGGCATTTGGGTTCACCTCGCCTGACTGAATGTGGAAGCGCGACTGATAGCCATCTACCAGTTGTCGGATGGCGTCGGCCAACTCGGGCGGTACGGCCTTCCCTTCCAACGTATAGCGAAAGATGATATGGGCGTAGCTGGCGAGAGAGAATTTTAACTGCTCGATTGCCTCCTGGCGTGACGGGCCGACATTGAGTAGCGCCACCCACCAGATATCTAGATCCTCCAAACGGCGTCCTGCCGCAGCGGCGCCCTGCGCCAAATGCTCACGCGCCGCCGCCACGGCCTCCGGCTGCACACCGGTGCAGACCCATACGATATCGGCCACCTGTCCCGCCAGGTGTAACGCCCGTGGACCTGAAGCCGGCATAGCGATCGGCACTGGCGGATGTGGGTAATCCAGATAAGCCGTATGCCCTTCCCACTCGGCAACACCTTCTGTCAAGAGTGCTTTCACCGTACGAATATAGGCTTCCAAACGGGCTAGAGTTGCCGGCTTGCGTCCGATATTATAAACTGCCGCATCGCCTGTCGAGATGCCCAGATAAGCGCGGCCATGGGTCAACTCAGCCAAGGAAGCTGCCGCGCCGGCAGTCACGCTAGGATGGCGGGTGACCGGATTCGTCGCCCAGGGCCCCACCTGGGCCTGTGTGGTGTGCATACCAGCCAAGGTGCATCGCACCCAGAGCTCGCCATACAGGGTCTGCGAGTCTCCGGTGCCGATTGCCGCCACCCCGGCACGGTCGGCCTGCTGCACATAATGCGTAAAGTTTTCAAGTGTGTCGCCAACAATCGTAATGCCAAGGCGCATCTCCCATCTCCCTTCATATTTCTCTGCCTGCTATGACGCCCTCCGCTACGTACGTTCGCCGATAGTCACCTGTTGTTCCTGTAGCTGGCCACTTCGTATCATCCGGATAGACACCGTGGTGCCGATGCGCTCAGGGCCGGTGAGGGCCAATAAGTCGTCGTGCTGACACACGGCGGTGCCATCCAGACTGACCAGGGTATCGCCAAGCAAAAATCCTCCCTGTTCGGCAGGACTATCCGGTTCGACGGCAATCAGCAGTAACCCCGTTTCCTGATCGAGCTGTTGCGCCAGCGACTCGGGGAGGCGCACCTGCTGGGTACTCACGCCCAGAAATCCCCGGCGCACGCGGCCATCCGTCAGCAGCATCGATACGACGCGACGCAGCGTAGAAACAGGCACGGTGAGGCTGACATGACGCAACAAGGCTGACGTGTTCAGTCCAACGACGTGCCCCGAGGCGTCCACCAGTGGCCCGCCGGAAAACCCTGGGTACATGACGACGTCGGTTTGTAGATAAAAGTCGATCAGGCCGCCGGCCGGTGTACGCCAATCCTCACCCACGGCGCTGACAATACCAAGTGTGGCCTGGACACTCTGAGCGGGCCGACCGAGGGCGAGAACCATCTGTCCAACCCGCCAGCTGTGTCCGTCGGATTCGGCCCACACCGGTGGCGTCAAGTCCGTGACCTCGGTACGCAGTACGGCCAGGTCCGTTGTCGGATCGCGGCCAACAAGCGTCGCCGTTGTCGTCTGCCCATTCGGTAGCCCTACGCCAATGGCATCGTCCTGCTCGACGACGTGATGCGCGGTGACAATGACACCGTCAGACGACCAGACAATGCCGGTGGCAGCAAGCCGCCGTCGGGCGGCCACACGGACCACTCCGGGACTCGTAGCTTCAACGCTAGCCGCTAAGGCCTCAGATACGCCTCGTAACACGTCTTCCATCATGTCACCTCCATGTCAGGATCCTTCAATTTTCTATCTCATCATGAGTCGAGAGGACGGTGCACCCCGCCTCCCCCACCGCTGCAGCACATGCATATAGATCATCGTCCACGCTACGCGTGAGGAAGTCTGATGCCGCAAGAGAGCACCCCTAATGTTACTATATAGCGATAAGCCGTATCGTACAACTGTCAGGCCGAACAAGGCGGCCGGTAATGGTCTAACAGGCTAGACTATTGCTAGACAGCACCGTAACATGTATCCATTGATGTGTGCTAGATGGCATCAGGCCCAGAAAAGACTACTTCAGGCTGTGCTAGACGGAGGCGGCCCGTATTGATTGGCGAGATGTCCTTGCGGTGTCAGGACTTGCCAATGAAGATTGGCAGCGCCAACTCGCAGCTGCAGGTTTTCGCGTGCCGTAGGATTAGGACATGGTTGGGCCTATTTTAACGGGCGCCCCCAATGATGAGAGGACAACCGAAGTTGGTATTGCGGGTCGTTTTGTACGTTGCCGCCGCATATATTGTTTTGACGGTGGCCGTTTACATGTGGCAACAGCGTCTGTTGTACCTCCCAGACGTTCAGAAACCACCGGAACGCGATGTGCATGCCGTTGGTCTACGTTTTTGGCCTTCTGCTAATGGAACTTATCGCGGTTTTATTGGTACAGTCTCCTTGCATAAAGCCAAAGGTACCGTTATTGTTTTCCACGGTAACGCAGGGGCTGCGAGGGAACGCAGCTATTATGTTCGCGCCTTAGAGCCTCTCGGCTACCGCGTGATACTTGCGGAGTACCCAGGCTATGGCGGTCGACCTGGCCGACACAGCGAAAACACGTTCGTCCCTGACGCACGGAAAACCATTCAATTGGCGTACGAGGACTTCGGCCCACCCGTGTTCCTTTGGGGCGAGTCTTTGGGGTGCGGCATCGTCGCGGCGGTGGTTACGGATTCACCTGTTCCGGTGGCGGCCATCATCCTGTTGACACCGTGGGATACCTTGCCCAGATTGGCTCAGACGCTGTATTGGTATCTACCAGCCCGTTGGCTGGTACGTGATCAATATGACAGCATCCGAAACCTCAAGTCTTTCGAAGGGCGTGTTGCCCTGCTCCTAGCGGAACAAGACGAAATCATTCCT
>JAPULM010000472.1 GCA_027294925.1 bacterium | reverse complement strand
TGCGACCTATGCCGAACGCGACGGCACGTTTACCAATTTTGCAGGGCGCTTGCAGAGCTTCAATGCCGCATTCCGGCCGTTGGGTGAATCTTTGAAGGAATGGCAAATTAATACCAGTTTGGCGCAGCAGTTGGGACAGACGTGGACCTATGCGTCGGCTGAATCGGTACTGGCGGACATTACGTCGTCCATTTCTGCGTACGAAGGCATGAGCTACGCTAAAATCGGTGACCTGGGGTGCCTGGTTGAGTAGTAGAACTGCCCCCACCCTACGAAGAATGGAGTATTGATGCATAAACTTAATTTTTGGCAACGTCTATATTTGCCTGAGATTTTGCGTGGTATGGCGGTCACCACCCGCCACTTCTTTGCCAACTTGCTATGGCGGCGGTATACCGTGACGCAGCAATACCCGGAACAGCCGACGCACGTTTCAGAGCGTTATCGCGGTCGGCACCGGTTGATGCGCAAGGAAGACGGCAGTCCGCGTTGTACGGCCTGTATGCTGTGTGCGACGTCTTGTCCGGCGCTCTGTATCCACATTGTCGGGGGGGAGCACGAAGATCCGGCAGTGGAGAAATTTCCGCAATCGTTTATGATCGATGAGCTACGTTGTGTGTTCTGCGGGCTCTGCGTCGAGGCTTGTCCGTGTGACGCCATTCGTATGGATACGGGCATTTTTGCGTTAGCGGCCTATGAGCGCAAAAATTTTCTCTACCCGCGTAATTTACTGCTTGGCGATGATCAGCCGACCAACATCGCTGAGGGCAAAGCGCCGTCAATATAGGCAGAGACCGGGAAGGTTGGGATGGGGGATGCGTAAGCACATGACAGATAGGGACGAGAGGGAATCATAGGCATGCAGCCGACACGGGAAATTTACGGTAACATTGTTGGCGGTGAGGTGGTTTATCTGTTCATGGTGGTGGCCTCGGGGCTGCTCGGCTTGGCCATCTACCGGCGTTTTTGCCTCTGGCGTCAGGGGCGCCCTGAGAATCGCTTTGACGATGTCGGGCGACGCCTTAAAGCAATGTTGGTGCATGGGCTAGGGCAGGGTAAAACGCTGCGTGAGGGCCGTCCCGGCCTACTGCATTTTCTGATGTATGCCGGCTTCATTGTCTTGTTCATCGGCACGCTAATGGTTGCAGTGCAGGAAGACATGGGTATTGAGTTCCTGCATGGCAGATTTTATTTGTTCTACTCGCTAACCCTTGACGTCTTTGGCCTGCTGTGCTTCGTGGGGGTGGCCGGACTCACCTACCGCCGTTATGTGGTGAAGCCTCCCGGGCTGGATAATCGCCGTGAGGATTTGATCATCCTACTGTGGTTTATCGCGGTGCTGGGGACGGGTTTTTTGGTCGAAGGCACCCGTATTGGGGGCACTGAGCTCGGGCCACACCCTGACTGGGCGCTGTGGTCGCCGATTGGGGCGCTGATCGCGGTTGTCTTGCGGGGCGTTGGCGCTTCTGCTGCTGGTTTTCTGGCCTGGCACCGTTTTTGGTGGTGGACCCACATGGTAATAACGTTCGGATTTTTGACTTATATCGGCTATTCGAAGCTCAGTCATCTGATGTTCTCGCCGGTTAATATTTTTCTGCACAAGTTTCGCGCTAAGGGCGAATTGGCACCGATTGCCGACCTCGATAAAGCGCTCGAAGGCGACGAGGAAGCGATGCAGCAGGTTCGCTTTGGGGCGGCCAAATTGGCCGATTTTACCTGGAAGCAACTGTTTGATCTTGACGCCTGTACCCGATGTGGGCGGTGTCAGGACAATTGTCCAGCCTGGTTGAGCGGTAAGCCATTATCGCCGAAGTTTTTGATTTTGGATCTGCAGCGCCATATGACCGAGACGGCGAATGGCTTGGCGACTGAAGAAGACGGGGCTGAGCATGGCGTGTCGATGATCGGCGATGTCATTTCTGAAGACGTGCTGTGGTCGTGCACCACCTGCGGCGCCTGCGAGGAAAATTGCCCGGTTAATATTGAACACATTGGTACGATTGTCGATATGCGTCGCAATCTGGTGCTCGAACAAGGCCGTATGCCGGAGACCGCCGAAGCAGCACTGCGTAGTATCGAGCAGCGCGGACACCCCTGGCGCGGGACGCAGGAGACGCGTACCGGATGGACCGAAGGGCTCGACATCCCGACCATTGTCGACCACCCGGAGGCTGAATACCTCTTTTGGGTTGGCTGTACCGGTGCCTTGGTGGAGCGCAATATTCAGGTCACCAAAGCCTTAGTTAAGGTGCTGAAGGAAGCTGGGGTGAGCTTTGCCATTTTGGGCGATGGGGAATCGTGTACCGGTGATCCGGCGCGGCGGCTTGGCAATGAGTATCTATTTCAGATTCTCGCGCAGCAGAATGTCGAGACCCTGAATAGCCATAATGTCAAGAAGATTGTGACCCATTGCCCCCATTGTTTTAATACGTTGAAAAACGAATACCCGCAATTTGGCGGTCATTTTGAGGTGATTCA
Source organism: bacterium (assembly GCA_027294925.1). The sequence goes on along the minus strand of JAPULM010000472.1, from coordinate 11,281 downwards.
TCACAGCCAGCTTATTGCACAGCTGATTAAAGATGGGCGGCTTTCGCTGGCAAAGGAATTCACCGAGAAAGTGACCTATCATGACGCCTGCTATCTTGGTCGGCACAACGATGTGTATGCGCCGCCGCGTGAGACGCTACAGGCCATACCCGGTATGCAACTGCAAGAGATGGCGTGGAATCAGCGTAAGGGGCTGTGCTGTGGCGCCGGTGGCGGCCATGCGTTTATGGAAGTAAATATCGGCCGGCGGATGAATCATGTGCGTATGGAGCAAGCGCTAGAGACCGGCGCTTCAGTGGTGGCGACAGGGTGCCCGTTCTGCATGCAGATGTTCGAAGATGGCGTGCGCAGCAAAGGGGTGGAAGAAACCGTGCGGGTGCACGATATTGCCGAGCTGATTGCCCAGTCGTTGCCGGATAACGCTAATGGGGCGGAATAACCCCTTTTCTTTCAATGCCGCAATCCGCATTCCGCTATAAGGTTAGCAGTATGGATCGTCCGATTTATCTCGATCATCACGCCACGACGCCGATCGATCCGGTTGTGCTGGAAGCGATGATGCCGTATTTCACTGAGAAGTTTGGCAATGCCGCTAGCCGCACCCATCATTATGGGTGGGAAGCGGAGGAAGCTGTAGATACGGCGCGTGAACAGGTGGCCGCTCTCATTCATGCCAAACCTGAGGAAATCGTCTTCACCAGTGGGGCGACGGAATCGGATAACATGGCGCTGAAAGGTATTGCCTGGGCCTATCGTGACCATGGACGTCACATTATTACCACCACGACCGAACACAAAGCGGTGCTTGATACCTGCGCGGTGTTGGAAAAACAAGGCTTTGAAGTGACCTATGTGCCGGTTGATGGTTGTGGCTTGGTCAATCCGGATGATATCCGTAAGGCCATCACACCTGACACCATTTTAATCTCCATTATGTACGTCAATAGTGAAGTCGGCAGCTTGGCGCCATTGGCGGAGATTGGGGCGATTGCGCGCCAACATGGCGTGTTGTTGCACAGCGATGCCGTGCAAGGGGTGGGGAAAATCGCCTGCGAAGTTGCTGATCTACAAGTTGATTTATTGTCAATCTCAGCCCATAAAATCTATGGCCCGAAAGGTGTTGGGGCGCTCTATGTGCGTAAAACACGGCCGCAACGCATTCAATTGCACCCCATTATAGATGGTGGTGGGCATGAACGCGGCATGCGTTCGGGAACCTTGAATGTCCCGGGTATTGTGGGATTTGGGCAAGCGTGTGTGTGCTGTCAAGCGGCTTGGCCAGAGGAGGCCGACCGTCTGCAGCGTTTGCGCGAGCGTTTGTATGAAGGCCTGGTGTCACGTCTGGACGATATTTATCTGAATGGGCCGTTGCAACAGCGCCTGCCGGGCAACTTAAACATGAGTTTTGCCTATGTTGAGGGTGAATCGTTGCTCTTTAGTCTGAAAGATATTGTGGCTTTGTCTTCAGGCTCAGCCTGTACGTCAGATTCGCATGAACCTTCGTATGTGTTACGCGCTTTAGGGTTGGATGACACCCTGGCGCAGGCTTCTATCCGTTTTGGATTGGGACGCTCGACAACAGCGCAAGAGATCGATATTGTCATTGCGGCGGTGGTTGAAAAAGTGGAGCGTTTACGCGCCCTCTCGCCTATTAGTGATCTTAAACAAGCCAGACGTTTGCCTTAAGTTAAAGTGCCTGGACAAAAATCTTGTCCCCTCCCCTGCGACGCAGGGATATCTAAGGTCATACACGCCAGGATGAGGTGAGACTGTGCTGGTCAAAGCCCTGACCATTGCCGGCTCTGATTCCGGTGGTGGTGCTGGTATTCAGGCTGATTTAAAGACGTTTAGTGCCCTGAACGTCTACGGGATGAGTGCAGTAACGGCGATTACCGCGCAGAATACCTGTGGGGTGCAAGGGGTACAAGGGATTGAACCTGAGTTGGTCGCGCAGCAAATCCGTGCTGTGACGGGAGATATTGGTATCCATGCGGCAAAAACCGGCATGCTGTTTTGCGCCGCGATTATTCAAATCGTGGCGCAGACGGTGCAAGATACCGGTCCGTACGCGCTGGTTGTTGACCCGGTAATGGTTGCCACTAGTGGTGACCGTTTGCTACAGCCTGAAGCGGAGACGAGTTTGCAGCGCGACCTGATGCCGCTAGCCACCGTGGTAACGCCTAATCTTGATGAGGCGGCAGTGTTGGTTGGTTACGAGATTATAAATCTGGAAGCGATGCAAGACGCTGCCAGACAACTGGTCGCAGGCGGTGCGCCTGCTGTGGTGGTCAAGGGCGGGCAGGCGGTGGATAAAGCCACCGATGTGTTTTACGATGGCGCCACCATGACCTTACTGCAAGGTGAGGTTGTGCCGACCCGTAATACGCACGGTACGGGATGCACGTTCTCAGCTGCGATATGTGCCATGCTGGCGCACGGCGCGCCGCTGCTAGAGGCGGTGCGCCGTGCTAAAATCTATATTACCGGGGCGCTGCACCATTCATTGACGATTGGCCAGGGCAGTGGTCCCGTTGGACATTTTTGGAACGTTACCTATCCGCCGGATTTACAAGCCTGATCAAACCCTGTCGGGAACCTTCAATCATGTCGCATCCAACCCATACAGGCATACCGCGTATACGTATCGTACGGGCGGCGCCGAATGGTGTGAAGTCAGCCGGTCGGCACCGTTTGGGTGTGCTCGGCGGCGCCTATAACCCCATTACGTGGGCGCATTTAAGCATGACGGAAACGTCTGTGCGGACCTTTGACCTACACGAAATGCTTTTTCTTTTGCCTGAGGTGCCACCGCATAAGACGATATTCGGCGCCTCGTTAACGCAACGTTTGGAGATGATGCAACTAGCCGTTGATGACTGTCCATATGCGTCAGTTGGATTGAGTACACATGGCCTGTTTATTGATATCTATCAAGCTCTGCAAGATATTTACCCACCACAATCCGACCTGTTTTTCGTCACCGGGCGCGATGCGGCGGAGCGTATTCTCACCTGGAACTATGCGGATGCCGAAGCGGCGTTGGGTCAGATGCTGACGTCGTTTCAGCTTATTATCTGCGACCGTGAAGGTGAGTTCCACTTACCAGATAATCCCTTGCTTGTGCCTTATCAAGATCGGATGCATCGGTGTCCGTTGGCGAAAGATTTTGATCAGGTGTCTTCTACCGCCATTCGCCAACGGTGCGTTGAAGGATTGTCGCTTGAGGGTTTTGTGCCATCTGCTGTTGCCCATTATATTCAGCAACATAAATTATATTTAGCGTGAGGCGTCGCTACCTATGTTTATTAGTATTATCGGTCTGCCGGTGTCCGGCAAGACAACCGTTTTTCAGACCTTAGCCGGTGCTGAGAGCCCTGCAACACGGGCCGGCGGCAAGGTGCATACACGTATTGTGGCGGTGCCGGACAGTCGCCTGCAAGGTCTGGCGATGATGTCGCAGTCACGCAAAATTACGTCTGCTACGATGACATTTGCCGATCCCGTTCTAATCGGACAGCAGAGCACGCGGGCATATGTCGAGAGCCTGTTACCGCTGGTGCGCGACGCTGATGCGTTGGCGCATGTGGTGCGGGCTTTTGACGATCCGATTGCACCGCACCCGCAGGGCGCTATTGACCCGGTGCGTGACCTCGCTCAGCTCAATAGCGAATTGCTAGTAGCGGATCTGGTGGTGGTTGAAGGACGCCTGGAGCGCCTGGACAAGGACCTCAGAAAGATGAAAAACGTCGAGCTTGAAAGTGAATACGCCCTCTTACAGCGTTGCCGGGCGACGCTAGAAGATGAGCAACCGTTACGTTGCCTTGCCTTGACCGAAGCTGAGAATAAGCGTTTGCGCGGCTTTGGGCTGCTAACCAGCAAAGCGCAATTGGTCGTCCTTAACCTTGATGAAGATCACATGGCGATGGAGTCCGATTATATGGCGCGGTTATTAACCCATGTCCAGCAGACGGAAAATGACGTGCTGGCGGTGTACGGCAAGATTGAGGGGGAAATTGCCCAGCTACCGCCCGAAGATGCAGAAACGTTTCTACAAGAGCTTGGCTTGCAGCAATCCAGCCTTGATCGATTTATTCAGATTTCTTATGCCCTCTTAGGGCTGTGCTCGTTTTTCACCACGGGTGAGAAAGAAACACGCGCCTGGACAATCCCGCGCGGCGCAACGGCGGTGGAGGCGGCGGGCGCTATTCATTCCGATATTGCGCGAGGTTTTATACGAGCCGAAACCATCCATTATGATGCCTTGACCGCTAGCGGTTCCTACGCTAAGGCACGCGAGGCCGGTACGCTCCGTCTGGAAGGGAAGGCGTACGTCGTCGCAGATGGTGATGTGTTACTGATCCGCTTTAACGTGTAGAATATTCTTCTTAGGCCTTCACTGACCTATCGACAACGTCCACCTGGGTCGCCTCTGACCTAGATGGTGTTTCGATGTTTTACAAATCCCCATATAGATCAATAGATGACGAAATGGCATAGACTTTGCTCATGGAACTAGGACGTGGTTCCTCCTCCCTAGCTCTGTGAGCGGGCCGTGGCCGATTGGTGCATGACCCGCCACCGGGCAAACACATTCTGAACGTCGTTATCAAAACTTGTAAGGGCGCCATTGCACCCTTTATCGAAGGGCATGAGGGACGAAGCGTTCCAGCCTGAGAGAGGAAATAGGCCATGCTGCTAGGAGACATACTAATCGCATATGGATTAGTCGAACCGGAAGACATTATGAAAGCGCTTGCACGTCAGCAGGAAATGGGCGGGCGCTTGGGGGAGAACCTCGTGGCGCTAGGCTTACTTGCTTCTGAGGAGCTGGAAAACATCCTGCACGAAGCCCCGGCAGCGCCGATCACGATTGCCGATACCGGTATTCCGACCAACGAATTGCTGCGTTTGTTGATCAAGGCGATCTTGGCCGGCAGTCTGGAAACGCCGACGGAAATATCTGCGGTACTCAAATTGCCCCTCACCGTCATCAACAAACTGATGGCGGAGGCCACAGAGCGGCGGTGGTTCGAAATCCTTGGCACCACCGGAAATAGCATGCTTGCGGAGCAGCGTTATAGCCTCACCGAAGCGGGGCGTTTGTACGCCGCGGAAGCACAGCAGCAAAATCAATATGTGGGCCCTATACCGGTATCTTTGGAGGCTTATACAGACCGCATTATGCGGCAACGGATCACCAATGAACACATCAGCCATCAGGCAATTGTAGAGGCATTTAGTGGCCTGGTGATTGCTGAAGATTGTATTCGTCGTCTAGGGCCGGGCGTCAACGCCGGGCGCTCTATGCTGTTGTACGGCCCGCCGGGTAATGGCAAGACGACGATTGCAGAACGTATTGCTAAAATTTTCGATAATGTGGTCTATGTGCCATATTGTATATCGGTTGATGGTCAGATCATCAAAATATTCGATCCCAATTTGCATGTGCCGGCCATTGATGATGAGGCCGCAGCCGCACGTCCAAAGACATTAATCAGGGAAGAATTTGACGGCCGCTGGGTGGCATGCCACCGTCCCATCATCATCGTTGGTGGTGAGTTGACGATGGAGATGCTGGATCTCCAGTTTAACCAGCATGCTAAATTTTACGAGGCGCCATTACACATTAAGGCGCTAAGTGGCACCTTTATCATCGATGATTTCGGACGACAGATTATTAGTCCAAAAGAGTTGCTTAATCGATGGATCGTACCCTTGGAAAGCCGGGTTGATTATTTGAAACTGCACACGGGCAAAAGCTTTGCTGTGCCGTTTGATGAGTTGGTGATTTTTTCTACCAACATGGCGCCATCTGATTTGATGGACGCCGCATTTTTACGCCGCATTCCATACAAACTTGAAATCGGTGCTCCTTCACGTGACGATTTCTATAAGATTTTCCAGGCTGCCGCAGCTTTACAGAAGCTTGATTTGCCGGACGAAATTGTCGACTACGTGATCGAAGAGTTGCAGGTCAAGAATAATTTTGAATTGGCTTGCTATCAGGCCAAGTTTATTGTCGATCAGGTGGTGGCGGCATGCAAATATGCCGACTTGCCGCCGCAGGTGAGCCGAGAGCTGGTGCACGATGCGCTGGAGAATTTATATACCAAAGACACCAGAGAACGGTCTAACAGTCTAACAACCGTATCAGTTTGATGGCTGACGGATGGTAAACCCGAGATGGGATGGCGTGAAGTCGAAGGTGCCGCGCCACATGGCCTCTAATGTGTGAATAACGGTGGCCGGCGGCAGATTTGCTAAGTTGAGTGGTTCAACATGCTGAGGCTGTAAGATGCAAGCATGCGGACTACGCGGGCCCCAGCTCCAAGGGTCTGTTGGGCCGAATAACGCAAGGGTATGGGTGCCAACTGCTGCTGCTAAATGGGTAATGCCGGAGTCATGCCCCAGCAGAAGGCGGCAGCGTGCGATAATGGCCGCCAAACACGGCAGGGACAATTGACCGGTGCATGGCCAGGCAGGCAGATGCGTTTGTCGTAAAAGCTGATTAACCTGTTCCTGTTCGGCGGGACCGTTAATTACAATGCATGGAATGTCTTGCTGGGCGGCCCAGGTCATGACGCGTTGCCAGCCGTCAATAGGCCACAGTTTACGTGTCCCGCCACTGCCGGGATGAAAGGCCAAAACACCGCTGCCTGGCAAATTGGCTTGACGCCAGAATTGTTCGGCAGTTGCGATCGCCTCCGAGGTCAGGTGAACCTGTGGGGTTGGGTCGTATGGCCGGTGATCTAGGTCGCGTATTGGACGTAGCAAATGATCGGTTGCATGAACGCCTACGGCGGGCTCGGGTGACCAGGTCACGACGAGTCCGCTATGAAATTGGCGTAAACGGTCTCCGAAGCCCGCGGCCGAGGCGGGGAGATAGGCGATAATTAGATCGAAGGCGCCAAGATAAGCCGCCAAGCGCTCAGAGATGACCGCTCGTCGACTAAATAGACGATAGATATCCCATCCTTCAATATCGGTAATCTGATTGGCATAGTGTGGATGTTTTGCCAAGATTGCCCGGCTTGGGCGCCCCATGACCTCAATGTGGGCCTGCCCAAAGGTTTGCCGTAAGGCGCCAAGGGCCGGCAGGGTCAGAATGAAATCGCCGACCGCGCCGCCGCGAATGATGAGCAGACGGTGCATCTTTTTCTCGCTCGAACCGGTCACTTTCGAATCAGATTGCGCTAGCAATGCGTCTCGCCTGAGTGTAAACTACTACTGTAGTGCATTTTGATAATGGCGTCGATAGCGTCGTTTGCATCAGACGTTTATGGCCTGATAAGGGTAAACAATACCCCCGACCGATTCCGCCACAGGAACCTGCCGACGATCTCTTATGAGGATAATGCGGTATGCCGATTTTCGAATATCAGTGCGAGGCGTGTGAGATAGTATTTGAACGCTTGATATTGCATTCTCAGTCTGTTCAGCAGATGCTCTGCCCGCAGTGTGGAAGTCACCGCACTGCCAAAATGTTTTCGACATTTAGCACCACTGCATCTAGCAGTGGCGCCCCGGCAGCAATAGCCGGAAACCCTGCCTTCACGTGAGCGGCATAAATTCGGATGACCGTTGGTTGTCTGCATTCATTACATCAGAAAGTCTGACCATAGCTGTGAATATCGGGAAGGGAGGGGGACAGACATCCCATGACCGTGATCAAGGATCGCCAGAAATTCACTATCATGGTGACTACGCTAAGTCTTTATGCGGTAACAATGGGGCTTGCCTTATCGTATCGACAGGCGCGCTTGGCGCCGTGCTTTGTCGTGCCTTTGAGCCTGATTCATTTATATTTTTATGGCATTATACATGAGTTGACGCATAATGCGGTTTTTACTCGGGCGAAAGCGAATATTCTGGCGGGGTATCTGCTCTGTCCGTTCAACTTGGTGTATTTTCATACCTTCAAAACGGTTCATCTGCAACATCATCGATTTGCGCAAGTGCCGGCGGATGATCCCGTCTGTACGTTGAATGAGGATGGCAAACCGTTTCACCCGGTGTGGTATCTCATGGTTTGGCCGTATTACGCCGTGCGATGGTATATGTGTCATATTATGCAACATCGCTATCGGCGTCAGTTGTTGGTTAATTATTCGCGCTATACGTTCAGTATTTACGCCTTGTTTGGTATTGGTTTTGTGTATGGGGTGCTTCCAGCCATGCTGCTATACTGGCTCCTGCCGGTCTATATTGGCACCGTTTTCTTGATTGGTATCCGTAATTTGATTGAACATTACGGATGTGAAGCGTCTCGTTATCGCTCTTCACGTACGCTTACTAATCCGTTACTGAATTGGCTCACCTTCAACAGCTTTTTGCATCTTGAGCATCATTTATGGCCGACTGCCACGGTGGCGCAACTAGGTGAGCTGCATGAACGTAATCGTGGACTTTATCGTGAAAAGCGGGCGTTTATCGTTTAAACGCCCGGCGTGATTAATTTGTGCCTTCTTTTGTGCGGTGCTGTACTTAGGTCATATGGCGTCAGCTGGGCGGCATGCCTTATGGCGATATTACGGGTTGGTAGCGGGAACATTGATTGATGGCCGGGTTCGTTATTGATCGTATTATACCCCAAGCGGGTGTCCGGGGTGGGCAGGTTGCCGTGTATGGAACCGGCATCACATCGGAAGGCATGGAGACCTGCCGTTTGCTGTTTGGCTCGCAGGCGACGCGTCCTGCTTTGGTGACGTCAACATGCGTGCTTGGCGTCGTACCGGAAGCACCTATCTCGAATACGGTGCAGCTTGAGCAGCATGGCCAGTGCAGTAATGCTGTGGCGTTTACAGCTGCCACACTGCTGGCGGAGAATTTACATCCTGTGGCCAATCCGGTGATCGATCGGAGTGGCGCCATTTACACCACGATTAGCGGTACGAAAGGGCAGCAGTTACCGGTTTCGATCTATAAAGTAACACGTTTTGGCGAGGTTGAGCCTTTTGCCTCAGATATCATCAATCCGACTGGCCTTGCCTTTGGTCCGGATGGCGGGCTTTATGTCAGTAGTCGTCACCAGGGTAAGCTCTATCGGATTAATGAGCAAGGTATTGTGGCGCCATTTGCAGAAGACCTGGGGATTCCGACCGGACTTACGTTTGATTTGCATGGGCGCCTCTGGGTTGGCGACCGGCATGGCACAATTTACCAGGTTTCAGATACAGGACAGCCGCGCGTCGTGGCAAAACTTTCACCGAGTGTGGCAGCGTACCACCTGGCCTATGGTGATGATGATCGGCTGTATGTGAGCTACCCGACGCTTTCGGGCGAAGACCGTGTGTATCGTATTACCCCCGACGGTGAGGTTGACATCTTTGCCAGGGGGCTTGCTCGGGCACAGGGATTAGCGTTCGATGCTGAGCGGAACCTCTATGTTGTTGCTTATGATCAAGGCCAGGGTGGCGTTATCCGCATAACGCCGGCTGGCGATTTGTGTCGTGTTGTGGCGGGGATCAACCTGGTGGGATTGGCTTTTAGCCCCGATGGCGCGTTTATTTTGGCCGACAACAGTGCCTTGTATAGACTTGATCTTGGTGTTCAGGGACGGCCTCTCCCTTAAGGCGATTTCCTGTAAAGAATCTCCGCCTTTTGCTTGTCTGTTTGTGCAGCTGCAGCGTTGTCATCTCTTAAGCACCCCTGGTATACCTTCGGAAGGAGGCGACATTGCGTAAAGTGACCATTGATACAGTTCTTTTCGATCAAACTAAAGGGGCGGCGGTAGTCACTTTTGTGGAAGAGGACGGAGACCGTATCTTGCCCATCTTTATAGGATTATGGGAGGGGTCGGCGATATTTCGAGAACTTAATCGTTCGCCAGCTCAACGGCCATTGTTGCATGACGTTTTTGCCAATATCTTACATGGTTTGCAAGTGCGTTTGGAGAAGGTTGTAATTGATTCTCTAAGTGGTAACGCGTTTTTTGCCCAGTTGTATTTGAGACAGAACGATGCGCTAATGATTGCCGATGCCCGCCCAAGCGATGCGGTTGCCTTGGCCTTGAAATGTCAGGCACCGATCTACGTCGCGGATGCGGTGCTGCAGTCGGCCGGTAAGCAGGAGGACGTGGCGATGATGGAAGAAGCGCAAGAACCACCCACATCGGCCGAGGACGTGCAAGCCTGGCTTGAAGATATTCGTCCTGAGGATTTTGCTGACCCGGAGTAGAACGACGATAATGGAGGGCTTGCATAATGTCAAATCATCCTGACGACGAGTTCACCTACGAAGACCGTTCACAACTGCCGGAAATTTTGCCGATTTTCCCTCTGCCCAATGCTGTCTTGATACCCAATGCAAGCTTACCGCTGTTCATTTTTGAAGATCGCTATAAGCAGATGGTGCGTGATTGTCTTGATGGCGATCGCTATCTCTCGGTGGCTTTGCTGCAAAAGGGTTGGGAGCAGCAAAGCGGTACACCACGGCCCTGTCCTATTGCGGGTTTTGGGCGTATGGTACACGCGGCGCGCTTACCCAATGACAATATGGAGATTGTCATACAGGGGATGGGGCGCCTGCGTATGACCGAATTTTATGATGACCGCGCCTATCTGCGTGCCTCGGTTACGCTTTTTGAACCGGCGTCTATGCCTGGAGAGGTCCTTACGGCAGCAGCGGAGGCCATGCGTCAACGTTTTCTCGACCTGTTGAAGCTCAAAGGGGCATCAGTTCTAGAACTGCGCACGAGCCTGAAACTGCTTGCTAGTCCGATTGATCTGGTCTTTTTCGTCACCCAGCATTTACCACTGGATCCTTACGCCAAGCAACAAATTATCGAGCTGATTGCCGTTGATGAGCAAGTTGAGCACATTACCCACCTACTTGAGCGTTTAATTGGCTCACAGTTGAATTAATTTACTGCCATTGTAGTGGCAATTCCCTCTACAGCCTCTTTTTGCTTATCTTGCTGCGTCCGGGTCAGTACCCCAGAGCTAATGTAGGGCGGAAGACATCAACGCCCGTCCGCAGCAGGCCGCTATCATAGTCAATCGTGACGGCAGAGGGGCGTGCAAAATTGCCCGTCATGCCCGGTTCTTCATCAACCACTTTGAGCCGGTGCCCAAGGGTCCTCAGCCGTTCGATTACATCAGAGGGAAAGCGGCTGTCCACCAGCACATCACGTCCACTGGCGTCGACGGTCAGCGCTGCCACGGCGTCTTGCGGCGTCATGCCTTGCAAGAGGATATTGAGCAGTACCTGGACGCCGCGATGCATAATACGCCGCGCTCCTGGAGCGCCTTGGCAAACGATTGGGCGGCCATTTCGCAACACC
>JAPULM010000471.1 GCA_027294925.1 bacterium | reverse complement strand
TTCTCCGGTAGATTCCCGGGGATGGAGAGTCCTGCCTTGTTGATGGCGTCGAGAAATCTAGCACGAAATACCTTGGCCAAGGCAGACGCACTGAAACAGGTATGTGCCTTTTTTCTTTTTCCATTGCCGCCTGCGCTTGTCGATGCCGCCACCTGGCGCCACGGCATGCACATGGGGATGATAATCCAGCTGCCTGTTATGGGTATGGCGTATGACCGTCATGCCCATGTCGGCCCCCAAGTGAGCCAGATTCCGGTGTATACACTATAAATCAACGACTTTCGCGCTTGATCTACTGCGTTCATTCCTTTTCATCGGTGTCTGTAGTTGCTTTTCAAATTTTTTCCTTTAATTCCCCCCGCCAGCTTTCCCAACCGGCTGTTCCGAGACCCTCGCCCGAGGGAATCCCTGAGACTTCAGCCTACTCTATCCTGAGCGGCAAAGGATTGTGTCGCAACCCAAGTGGCGCTACAATGCTCCCTCAGACGCGTTGCATGAACATCTGCACTTAATGGAAGGCAAAAATCACGACCACATGATCCCCTTCTTCCGTGCTAAGTACCACACCAAAAGTAATCTAACATTTTAGGTTCAAGCTTTGTCGTGTCAATTAAGCCCTATCCAATTCGCGCTGGTGGGTATAATGTCAAAAAACTTTTGCTCAGATACTTATCATGCTACCACGACGCTGTCGTACAAGGGCCTTCTGCTAGCCGACTCCGCCCGCACCGAGCTATTTTTTGAGGATATGCTGACGCTCGCCCGCCGCCATGCGGAGCAGGGACTCGTGGCCACCAGCGACCCGGTGTTGCGGCAGAAGATCGCCCAGCTCAAAATCGAGACCGAGATCGCCAAGCTGCTGTTTTTCCGCAATCTGACCACCGAGTTGCGCGGCGATATTCCCGGACCTGAAGCCTCGATTATGAAGCTGTATAGCACCGAGTTGAATCACCGCATTTGCGGCACTGCGATGGAGTTGATGGGGCCGTACGCCGGGCTGTGGCAGGATTCCGATTACGTCGTCGATGATGGCATGCGGCACTATGAACACATGTTCACGCTCGGCCTGATTATCGGCGGGGGCACGTCTCAGATTCAGAAGAATATTATTGCCGAACGGGCCTTGGGACTGCCCAAATAGACGGGATGCAGCCCAAAACTTCTTCCGTCGTTTGGAGCCGTTTAGGGACTTCTGCAAGCATCGTTTTAGACACATTTGCCGGAGGTGAGAATTTATGCTGAGCGGTAATATCGAAAAAATGGTGACGCAGTTGGCGACGCCAGTCAACTATCGTTTACCCATTGGGGATGAGCATCTGGCGATGAATGCCTATTTGGGCCGCGCTTTAACCTTGACATACAGTGGCGCCATCCACTGCGTAGCCTGTGGCACCAAGACCAAAAAGAGTTTCTCGCAAGGCTATTGTTATCGGTGTATGACGCGGCTGGCGCAGTGCGATATGTGTATTTTGAAACCGGAAACCTGCCATTATCATCTCGGCACCTGTCGTGAGCCGCAATGGGGCGAGCAACACTGCATGATCCCGCACTACGTTTATTTGGCCAATTCGTCTAGCCTCAAAGTCGGCATTACCCGTACGACGCAGGTGCCGACACGCTGGATCGACCAGGGTGCCACCCAGGCCCTACCCATTCTCAAGGTTCAAACGCGCTATCAGTCCGGTCTGTTAGAAGTGGCGCTGCGGCAATTTGTCTCCGACCGCACCCACTGGCAGGCCATGTTGAAAGGACCGGCGGCGGACATCGATCTAACGGTGCATCGGGATCAGTTGCTACAGCAGATAGAGGGCGACATTGAGGCTGTCAACGATCAATTTGGCGCTGAGGTGGTCGAGACCATCGAGGCGCCAGTGGTGCAGATTGAATATCCGGTGCTTCACTATCCTGACAAAATACGCTCATTTAATCTGGATAAGAACCCGCAAGCGGGTGGTGTTTTGCAAGGGATCAAGGGGCAATATTTGATTTTTGATAGCGGTGTTATCAACTTACGTAAATATACTGGTTATCATCTCTGTGTGGGGGCGGATTGAGGCTGGGTTGTATTAAAAATACCTCATGAGCGCCTGTACTGCCGGGCCTCAAACGTCCGCCCGGTATTCTTAGCTTAGCAGGCGCCATCGGTGCGGTTCGCCAGCTCGTAGCGGTGTGATGCGACCGGCGCCAAAGGGCAAGTGGTGTGGCGCCGTCCAGGTGTCGGACGCTAGTGTTATGCGTGTCTCGTTGGGTGGCAGGTCATAGAACGCCGCGCCGAAACGGCTGGCAAAGCCCTCGAGTTTGTCCAGACTGTTGACGCTCTCAAAAGCTTCGGCATACAGTTCGATGCCCGCGTAGGCGGTGTAGCATCCGGCACAGCCACATGCCGTCTCCTTCGAGTTACTTTCATGCGGGGCGCTATCGGTGCCGAGAAAAATTTTTGGATTGCCCGAGGTTGCCGCTTGCAGCAACGCCTGCCGGTGCGTTTCACGTTTGAGAATCGGTAGACAGTAGTAGTGTGGCCGTATGCCGCCTTGGAACAGAGCATTGCGGTTGTACAACAGGTGTTGCGCCGTAATGGTGCCGACCACCCCATCTCGCGCCGCTGAGACGAAGTCGACGGCCTGATGTGTGGTCATATGTTCTAAGCTCAGTTTGAGGGCCGGCAATTGTTCCAATAGCGGCATCAGCGTACGTTCGATGTAAGCGGCCTCGCGGTCGAACACATCGACGGCCGGATCTGTTACCTCACCGTGTACCAGCAACGGCAGGCCGACCTCTTGCATCGCCTCCAGCGCGGCTGTGCAGTGGGCCAAATCCGTGACGCCGGCTTCGGAGTGCGTGGTGGCGCCGGCGGGATAGAGCTTGACACCGAAGATGAAACCACTCGCCTTGGCGCGGCGAATTTCTTGCGGCGTGGTTTGATCCGTCAAATATAAAGTCATCAGCGGTTCGAAGCGATGTTGTCCAGCGGGCATGGCGGCGCAAATACGCTCGCGGTAAGCGCGGGCTGCTTCGACCGTGGTGACCGGTGGTTGTAAGTTGGGCATAATAATGGCGCGGGCAAAGCGTTGCATGGTGTCCGGCAATACCGAGGCCAACGCCGCGCCATCTCGTAGATGTAAATGCCAATCGTCGGGTTGTAGGAGGGTGAGTTCTGCCATGTTATCGTCTCGGTGCTGAGGTTAGGGTCAGTAGCTTTTGCTCATCATAGCACCTTTCCGGCTTTTTTATCCCCTTCAACCGCTTTTCACCTCCAGATAACGTCCGGCGCCCCAGACCAGAAGCAGCACCGGCAAGCCCAGCAGGGTCGTCAGTAAGAAAAAGCCGGGATAGCCCAGCGCCTCGACCATGCTGCCGGAATAGCCGCCGAGTAGCTTGGGGAACAGGGTCATTAGGGAACTGAAGATGGCGTATTGCACAGCGGTAAAGGAGACGCTGGTCAGACTGGAGAGAAAAGCGACAAAGGCGGCGCTGGCAATTCCGGCGGAAAGATTGTCGGCGGCGATTACCAGACTTAGCATGCGGGTATCGTGTCCAATAT
>JAPULM010000470.1 GCA_027294925.1 bacterium | reverse complement strand
GATTGCCTGTCGTATCTGAGCCATCAGCCGCATATAGTAGGTGACATTGTGAAGTGTGTTGAGGCGTAAAGCAAGCATTTCACCGGCGACGAAAAGATGCCGTAAATAAGCTCGAGAATGATGTTGGCACGTATAACAATCACAGTCAGGATCAAGTGGCTGCTCATCCGTTCGATAGCGGGCATTTTTGATCACCAGCCGCCCCTGTGAGGTAAACAAAAAGCCATTACGCGCGTTACGGGTCGGAATAACACAGTCAAACATATCAATGCCTGCCCGAACGCCCTGTAACAAATCTTGCGGTTTGCCAACGCCCATCAGATAACGAGGCTGTTGAACTGGCAGTTGAATGGCAGTATGCATGACGATATCATACATGACGTCGCGCGGCTCGCCGACCGCCAGCCCCCCTATTGCATACCCATCAAATCCCAAATCAACCAGAGCCTGTACACAGCTGTCACGTAGCTGCTTATAGACACCGCCTTGTACGATACCGAAGAGGCCGCCTGTTCGGTTGTCACCTGCCTCCAGACACCGCGCCGCCCAGCGACACGTCAAGCCCATGGATAAACGCGCTGCCTCATAGGTCATGGGATAAGCCATGCATTCATCTAACACCATCATGATATCGCTGCCGAGCGCCAGTTGAATATCGACAGCATGTTCAGGCGTGATAACATGCCGTGACCCATCAAGATGTGATTGAAATCGGACCCCCTCTTCAGTCACCCGCGCCAAGGGGCCAAGACTGAAGACCTGGTAACCGCCACTGTCAGTTAAAATAGAATGCGGCCAGGCCATAAAGCCATGTAGACCGCCGAAGCTCCGAATGAGTTCGTGCCCGGGACGCAAATACAAGTGATAGGTATTACCGAGGATAATCGATACCCCGCAGGCCACTAGATCAGATGAGCTTAATGTTTTTACGGTGCCCTGGGTACCTACAGGCATAAAGGCGGGCGTCTCAAAGCCGCCATGTGGC
This sequence comes from bacterium, assembly GCA_027294925.1. The sequence continues at coordinate 10,354 of JAPULM010000470.1, read as the reverse complement.
GTGCGTAACCGCCCGACACGCGCTTGGCTGTCCGAATCGGTTTTAAGCACTTCAAACGCGATTGGCATGCGCTTTAACCGCAGTTAGCTGATAAGAGGGGGGGGGGAAGAGGTGAGCAACCTGGCAGCGACGCATCAAGAATGATCCTTGCTCAAATTTTCAAACCGTGTATACTCGCCAAGAAACGCCAAATTAATCGTGCCAATAGGTCCATTGCGTTGTTTGCCGATAATAATTTCAGCCTGTCCCTTATGTTCGGTATCGGGGTCGTAGACTTCATCACGATAGATCAATACCACCACATCAGCATCTTGCTCAATGGCACCAGACTCCCGCAAATCGGAAAGCTGAGGGCGCCGTTGCTGACGCTGTTCGACCGCACGGCTAAGCTGAGATAGCGCTACTACCGGAACATTCAGTTCTTTCGCCAACGCCTTCAACGATCGGGTAATCTCGGAAATTTCTTGCTGACGGCTCTCCGTACGTGCGCGTCCTTGCATGAGCTGTAAATAATCTACAATAATCAGCGCCAACTCTCCTAATTCAGCTCGCAAGCGCCTTGCTTTTGCACGAATATCCAATGAAGTCTGGGCGGGCGAATCATCAATGTAAATGCGTGCTTCCGATAATGTTCCGGCAGCCTTAGTCAAGCGTGGCCAGTCCTCACGGCTAAGAAAACCTGTTCGTAAACTAGCGGAATTAACCCGCGCCTCCGCACACAACATACGCATGACCAATTGTTCTTTGGCCATTTCTAAACTAAAAATAGCCACAGGCCGACCAACATGAACGCCGACATGCTGTGCGATATTGAGACTAAGGGCCGTTTTGCCCATGCTCGGCCGGCCGGCGATGACGATCAAATCGGCAGGTTGAAGACCCGCCGTAAGACGGTCAAAATCGGTAAAACCGGTCGATAGGCCTGTAATCAGCTCTTTGCGTTCGTAAAGCTGTTCAATATGTTTAAAACTATCTTTGAGGATGGTATTGATGTTGGCAAATCCAGCCGTCGACTTGCGCTGACTAATCTCAAAAATGGACTGCTCGGCGCGGTCCAGAAGGGTGTCAACGTCTTCTGTATCTTCATAGCTGTCGGAGACAATTGTGGTGGCGGTCTGAATCAAGCCGCGTAGCACCGCCTTGTCCCGCACCATACGAGCATGATACGCCACATTGGCGGCCGTTGGTACCAACTCGACCAATTCCGTCAAATACGATACGCCGCCCACCCGCTCAAGCCGCTCATTTTTACGCAAGCGCTCGGTTACCGTAAGCAAATCGATTGGGATATTTTCCTCGAAGAGTTCGAGCATGGCTTGGAAAATCCAGCGGTGTCCCTCTCGATAAAAATCACGCTCATTGAGGATATCCAAGACCCGTATGAGCGCTTCGTTCTCCAGCAGAATAGCGCCGAGAACACCCTGCTCTAACTCAGTGCTCTGCGGTGGCAGCTTTTGCAAAAAATTCGGCTGCCCATCCATATCTCGATCTCCTTACGCCTCAACCTCAGGTTCAACCCGAACTTTCAACTCTGCCACCACCTCAGGACGCAAGCGCACCGGGACCGCGAATTCGCCCAAACTTCTAATGGGTTGTTCAAGCTGTATACGACGTCGATCGACCTCAAAACCAGCCTCTTTCAGACGCTCGGCAATATCCATCGTGGTGACTGAGCCAAACAGTTTTCCCTCTTCGCCTGCTTTACGGATAAAGCGACAAGAAACCGTCTGCAACTCATTTGCAAAAACCTGAGCATCCTGCTGCGCACGAGCGATACGATGCGCTCGCAGACGTTGTTCATGTTCAAGCTGTCGCTTATTTTTAGCGGTAGCGGTAATCGCCAGCCCACGTGGAATGAGGTAGTTACGACCATATCCATTGGCAACCTCAACCACATCGCCAATATCACCCAAGTTATCCACAAACTGCACCAGGATCACTTTCATAACAACATGACCTCCTTACCAATCACCAACTTTCTTCTATTTTCGCTCTTCCATGCTTTACACGCCAACCGATTCCATCCCTCATTGCGCCCGTCACGACGAGAGCGGTTGCCGCCGAAGATGCCGGAAATCGATCCACAGATCGAACAGGCCCGCAGCCATGCAAAGCATGACACACAACGGACCTATGAGCAAAAAAAGAACCAAGGTGAGCAGCAAACGCATACGAAACGAAAACGGCGTACGGCGGCTCCAAAATACGGCAATGGCAATGCCTTGTAAAAGATAGATGGTGAGCGTAACAATAAAAATATTCAATGCCACAGCGCTGATTGGCGCAATGGGTAACAACATTGCAACGCCACTGGCAAGAAAAATCCAGATAAGATGATCTGAACACCGCCAGAGCGCAAAATCGGCCGGATCAAGACACACCGAAGGACGGCTTCGATAGCAATAGTACCGCGCCAAGGCATAGTTTACGACGTTCGTTATCAAATGATTAATCACCAAGAACGCCGGGAAAACCGTAAGCACGAACTGCGATAACATATGACTAAAGGTCTCGAATCCGGCACGGTCTAAGCCCTGGCTCTGCTCCAGCACTTGAAGCTGCTCCAGGAATGTCTCGGCGACCTGTTCAAGATAGCTCACCAAAAGTTGATACGGTGTTTGGTTGATGAACAAGCCATAGGTGACAAAGAAAAAGCTCCCTACGCCGAGTGGAACCCCAACACTCCAGAGCATGGTTTGCGCGACGACACAACGCCGCCGTATGGCCCATGCCATTACAACCGGTACAAAGCCGTATTGGCTAAAAAAAATCAGGCTCTGAAAGCCACCGATGATGAGCGTACAAGCGGCCTCGAAACCGGCAAGCCTTACAGTATAACGCCAAGGATACTTCACTGCCAAAACAACAAGCGGAAATGATGTGAAGGTCGTCAAAAAAAGTCCCTTACCCGGGACGACGACCGGCATCAAGGTCAGCACAAGTGAGAGGGCAATGAGAAACAACCCTTCCCAATTGAGAGCTGCCGGTTTCACCAATCGCCCTTTCAGAGCACTAATATGATCCTCGTCGCGCACCGTTTATTCGACGACAAACGGCATTAAAGCAAGATGACGGGCTCGCTTTATCGATATCGTAAGTTGACGCTGATGGCGGGCACAATTGCCCGAAATACGGCGTGGAATAATCTTTCCACGCTCCGTAATCAAGTTGCGTAACCGACGGACATCTTTGTAATCAATTAATGTCAAACGATCGGCACAGAAACGACAAATTTTCTTCCGCAATACTCGTTTTCGACGCCGCGATGCGGCTTTCTTCCTTGAAATAGGCGCTGCCAATACCTGTCTCCTCTTGTCGCCAACTCGCGCCTTGTTCGATCAGCACTCGCGGCAGTTTTCAAAACGACGTCTTAGAATGGAATGTCATCATCTTCCGGGAGTGGAATAGACGCTTCCGGGGCATCCCCGAAGTTGTCCGGAGCTGAGCGTCCCGTGCTATCGTCTCGGGCGCGTGGCATAAACTGGATATTTGACGCAACAACCTCATGTTTGCTACGTTTTTGTCCCGTCTCGCTTTCCCAACTACGCCATTGCAGACGCCCTTCTATCAACGCCATGCTACCCTTACTCAGATATTCGCCTGCAGTCTCCGCCTGACGGCCATAGGCAACCACATCAACAAAACACACTTCTTCCTTCCATTCATCACCCTGGCGATAGCGGCGATTCATCGCCAAACCAAACGTCGACACGGCCGTACCACTTGGTGTATAACGCAGTTCCGGATCTCGCGTAAGATTTCCAAGCAAGATGATCTTATTAAGGCTTGCCATCAGCTTTCCCCCTCTGGCGCCTGTGGTGCGACTTCAGCATCCTTTTCATCAGTCATGGCAGGGGCAATAGCGGCCGCATCATCGGAAGCGGCTGACTCAGCAGCAGGTTGAGAATCTGCTGTATACGTGCGTTGGCGGGAAAATTCAGGTCGACGGCCGCCACGCCGGCGGTCATCCCGTTCGTCGCCACGGCCATCATCGTCACCGAGACGTGTAAAGCCCGTCAGTTGCTCTTCTTTGTCAAACCGCACCGTAAGATAGCGCATGATGCGTTCACTAAGGCGAAACATACGCTCCAAAGGCTCAAGCGCTGCCGGCGTTGAACGAAAATGGATCAAGTTATAATACCCATAACGTTGCTTTTGCATCGTATAGGCAAGACGACGTTTCCCGCCATGATCGACTCTCAGCATCTCAGCGCCATGACTTTCCAACAGCCCGACAATATCCTGTACAGCAGTTTCGTTCTCTTCGTCAGACAACTCCGGATGTAGCACTACGACAGTCTCGTAGATATGCTTATTTATCTCCATCCAAACTCCTTCTGGCTTCATAGCCCGCAATGGCGAGCAAGGAGCAGCAAGACGCTTAGCCATAATAGGCAAGGCGAACCTAGTTAAACAAATAGTGGCGCCATCACCAGCGACACAATAGACATTAACTTAATCAGAATATTCATCGAGGGACCAGATGTATCCTTAAACGGATCGCCGACCGTATCGCCGACCACAGCGGCTTTATGTGCTTCAGAGCCTTTGCCGCCGAGATTACCGCTTTCAATATATTTTTTGGCGTTATCCCACGCACCGCCACCGTTCGACATCATCAGGGCCAACAGGACGCCGGTTAGTGTCGCACCAGCCAACATTCCGCCGAGGGCTTCCTTACCAAGAATCAGACCGACCAGTATTGGCAATAAAATTGCGGTCAAGCCTGGGCGAATCATCTCGCGCAGCGCGGCCGCAGTACTGATTTCCACACAGCGAGAGGACTCAGGCTTGGCTGTCCCTTCCATCAGACCGGGAATTTCACGAAACTGTCGACGGATTTCCTGCACCATCTCGAAGGCGGCCTTGCCCACCGATGTCATGGTAAACGCCGCAATCACAAAGGGTACGGCCCCACCAATAAACATACCAACCACGACACGGGCTTCGGTCAGGTCAATCTGCTCAAGCCCAACCGCCGTCGTATAAGCCGAAAAAAGCGCTAGGGCGGTGAGTCCTGCCGAACCGATGGCAAACCCCTTGCCAATCGCGGCGGTCGTGTTGCCCAACGCATCAAGACCGTCTGTAATGCGACGCACATCAGGCCCTAGCCCTGCCATTTCGGCAATACCACCCGCATTATCAGCAATTGGGCCATAGGCATCAACAGACATCGTAATGCCGACCGTACTTAGCATCCCAACCGCCGCAATACCAATACCATACAATCCACTTGTGGCAGACGCGACAAAAATAACGACACACAGAACCAGGACGGGGAAAGCGGTGCTCTCCATCGCCACCGCCAAGCCGGTAATAATATTCGTGGCGCTGCCGGTTTCCGAAGCTTCAGCAATCCGTCGGATCGGTTTGCCCGCCGTATAATACTCGGTAATCAGTCCAATTGCGATACCGCCAATACTGCCGAACAACAAGGACCAATAAATCTGTCCGGAGAGCCCAATACCCGTCACTAGAAAATAGCCCCCGATCAACAAGATAATCGTGCTCAAGAAGGTGGCATAGCGAAGCGCTTTGGCCGGATCCGTATTTTGCAATACCTGCATGGATGCAATGCCAATGAGTGACGCAATAAGCCCCAAGCCCACAACCAAAATCGGCAATGACATATAGCTAAAGGCTTGTACACCCATGGTTGCGCCAATCGCAATGGTGGCAATAACTGAGCCCACATAGGATTCGAAAATATCCGCCCCCATACCGGCTGTATCACCCACACAGTCACCCACGTTATCAGCAATCACACCCGGATTGCGCGGATCGTCTTCAGGAATACCCGCTTCAATTTTCCCTACCAAATCCGCCCCAACATCAGCGGCTTTGGTATAAATACCACCAGCAACGCGGGCAAACAGCGCAATGGAGCTAGCACCCATGGCGAAACCAGTGATAAAACCAGGGTTAATCTTTACAAACCATAAAAAGAAAATCCCTAAACCGACAAGCCCTAGGCTGGCAACTGACAACCCCATTACGGCGCCACCCGAAAAGGCGACACTTAAAGCCTGAGCCTGACCACCACTAGCCGCCGCCTGTGACGTCCGCACATTGGCTCGCGTCGCGGCTTTTATACCAATAAAACCGGCAAGCATGGAAAATGCCGCGCCAAATAAAAACGCAATGGCGGTCTGCCACGCAACGGCAACAACTAATAATAAGAAGACAATTGCAATAAAAACCGTCAGAATTTGATACTCTTTGCGGAGAAATACCATCGCACCATCATGAATGGCATCGGCAATTTCCACCATCAAGGCGCTGCCCGGCGATTTACCGGCAATAGATCTATAGATAACCAACGCTATCAGCATGCCAACCACACCAAGCACAACAGCCAAAAATGGAGCCGCTGTAGCCAATAATGAGACGGACTGTTCCATATATGCAACCACCTCCTTTCCTCTCAAGTCCTCTATTGTATCAAGCCCTACGATTCACCCGCCTGACCATGACACCCTACCCGGACGGCGCCGCTTCCGGCTCTTGAGCTGCCAAGACCGTTACGGAATCGACATCTCCTGAGGTTTCAACCGCGATGGCTGTCACCGTCACAACAACCTCATCAGCATCTACGTCCAGAGTTACCCCATCAGGCAGCGCAATATCTCCGGCATGCAGTGTGACGCCAACCTCCAAAGCTTGCAAATCTACAGCAAGTTGCGCAGGAATGTCCCGCGGTAAACAGCGCACATCAAGCTCACGCAGCAAAGAACGCCATGTGGCGCCGGCCGTCTTCAAACGATCTTCCGGCACCTTAACAAATTCGAGTGATACGGATACCGTAATCGGCTGATTCATATCCAAACGATAAAAATCGATATGCAGGACGTCATCGGTCAAAGCATCAATCTGGAGATCACGCACAATGGCATTACAAGTCTCTGGTGTTTCACCTTGCAACTCGAAATCCAGAATCGCGTTGCCGCCTGCCCCTGTCCGTTGAACCTTCATAAAGTCCTTGTGATCTACCGAAACCGCCACACTCTCGCCACGGCCATAAAGTACGGCTGGCAATCGACCTTTCTGACGCAATTGACGCGCAGCGCCTTTACCCGTCTGGCTGCGACTGTGGGCAATGAGTCTTACAACTTCCATATGTTCCCTCTCGTCTAAACAAACAATGAACTGACCGATTCATCGCAGTGAATGCGCTTAATCGCCTCACCAAGCAAATGCGCCACCGATAGGACCCGAATATGCCCCCAATCCTGCTTATTCTGATCAAGCGGAATCGTATCGGTTACCACCAGTTCCAGCAAACTCGACGTCGACAGGCGATGAATCGCCTGTCCCGACAACACCGCATGCGTCGCACCAGCAAAAACTCGCCTAGCACCTTCCCGCATCAATGCCTCAGTCGCCCCAGCTAACGTCCCAGCAGTATCAACCATATCATCGACGATCAGCACATCGCGTCCAACAACATCACCGATAATATGCATGACCTTTGCAACATTTTTCTCGGCACTATCGTGCCGCTTATCAATAATTCCCAACGATACACCAAGGTGCTTGGCAAATGCCCGTGCCCGCTCGACCCCACCCGCATCAGGCGACACAACAATGAGGTCTTCGAAGGCGCAGTGTTTAAAATAATCCACCAACACCGGTGTCGCAAACAAATGATCGACGGGAATATTAAAATAGCCTTGCAATTGCCCGGCATGCAGATCCATCGCCAACACACGGTTCACACCGGCAGCAGTAATTAAATCTGCTACAAGCTTGGCCGTAATCGGAACCCGTGGCCGATCCTTACGGTCTTGTCGGCCATAGCCAAAATAGGGTATGACGGCCGTAATACGTGCTGCCGAGGCGCGCCGGCAAGCATCCGTCATAATCAGCAGCTCCATCAGCTGCTGATTTACCGGATGGCAGGTCGACTGGACAAGAAAAACATCATGCCCGCGGATATTCTCCTGGACTTGGACAAAGATTTCCCCATCACTGAAATCTGAGACTTCGATGCGTCCCATTTCAATACCGAGGTACTGCGCCATACCATCGACCAACTGCGGATTTGAACGTCCTGTAAAAAGTCGGAGATCCATAGCGTGTTTTAACCTCGCATGCTCTGGCGTTTTGCCCTTGCGATGTATAGAAACGGCTTAGAAAAAGGATGGGATGAAACTGGGGCGGGAGGATTCGAACCTCCGAATGCAGGTTCCAAAGACCTGTGTCTTACCGCTTGACGACGCCCCATCAAACGACTTATCGGTCCACAAAGGCAAGGATAAGGATGCTGGAAAGCGACTCGTTTCCAACCGCATGGGCTAAATACCTCCCAGTCGTTCATCGCGCCATGGCTGACACATCCAGACATCCCAATCTCGATGCCCTATGGCGGCAATAACTTGGTCTGCGACCATTTTTGAGGGACACAACGCGTATACGGTTGGTCCACTCCCCGACATGCATACGCCGCTCACCCCTGGCTGTGTTAGCACCTGTTTAACCCGCTGAAGCTCAGGAAAATGTGGTAATACCACCTCCTCCAGGTCGTTAAAAAGCGCTCCCCCTAAGCTCACCAAATCCCCAGATTCAAGATACTGTTTGAGGATGTTAGTATTGTTCGCTTGTGCTGTCAACTCAAATTTGAGCTTCCCATAAGCCCATGCTGTCGATACAGCAAAACGTGGATTGGCTAGCACAAAGAAGAAATTCTGCGGACAGGCTATCGGCTCAAGTACTTCTCCTCGCCCGGTGCCAATCGCCGCTGTTGTAGGAAGCAGAAAAAATGGCACATCCGCACCCAATTGTTCGGCATACCGCAGCAGCTCGGATTGTGGTAGACGCAAGCCCCACAGCCTATTGAGGGCAAGCAAAGTCGTTGCAGCATCACTGCTGCCCCCACCAAGCCCAGCAGCGGCCGGAATGGCTTTATGAAGATGTAGACGTACACCGTGCCGAGGCGCCAGCGGCTGCAGAGCGGCTGCAGCCTGATAGGCCAAATTGCGCCCATCGGTCGGAATTCCAGGGGTCTCACACTGTACCACTATCTCCCGAGGAATCGTTTCAAAAGTTAACACATCATATAAGGATATCTTAACGAAGATCGTTGAGATCTCATGATAACCATCACCCCGTCGGCGATGAACTTGTAGACCAAGATTAATTTTTGCAGGTGCTAAATGCTTCAACATAAGCCGCAACAGAAATGAAAGCGTTGATCAAAAAACTGCTGGTCTACAGTCAATCCAACTCGATACGCTCGGTTCCCACTGGTACCGTAACGCGAAACAGGGAAGAAGGTGCCTCCACATTCAGCTGCACCTCACGATAATGCCAAACCACACGATGTTCCGTAAGCGGTTGCGCAATCGTAATGCGATAGGGGACAGTCATGTTGTGTAGCCGTCGAAAATCCCCATACTGCACACGCAATAAAACATTTTCCGGCGGCTGCACAATTTCAAAGCGCACCGGATTCAAACCATAGGGTTCAAACCAAATACGATAATCATGTAAATGCTTAGGGACATGCCCTGCCCAAACATAAAGATTATGATCAGGAAGATATCTAAATTCACCTGTTGTCGGAAACGGTGCGACAGGAACATCTCCTATCAACACGTATCGGAGCACCGCAGGGGACACTGCCAGTCCAAATAAACGGGACAAATTCTCGGCACTGGCAGTGCCTGAAATTAAACGAGCCTGTCGAGGCATATAAAGCGAAAACCGCGTGTCGCGCGCCACCATAAGAAACAATGGCTGGCCTAAGGGGCCAATCCCTTCCAAACGCAAAGCGTCAAAACCCTGTAGAACCACCACCATGTCTCTAATGGTAAGGCGCTGCTCCGGAGACTCAAAACGGACCTGAGCCAACCCTTTCAGATTTCGGAAGAGGTGACGCCGTGCGGCCAAGCGCTGCCAGACAGGTTCAGCAGTAGACAAGATCGTTGCGGGCGGTGGAAGGGTCTGCCAAGGGCCATGAGGCGTAGGACATCCAGTCAACAGCAAAGCCAAAAGAAGGCAGAAACTACGGACGCCAGAGCTGCGGCGCACCATGCCCTGCCTCCTCCATAAGCGCCTGTATTTTACGAAGTTTTTCCTCAACAGCGATATTTCTAGGCTTTAAAGACAACGATTTTTCCCAGGCTTGACGCGCCTTCCGAAGGCGTCGAAGACGCATATAGACATCTCCTAAATGCTCCTGAATGACCGGATCATCCGGGACAGCGGCGACCGCGCTTTTCAATTCAAGCAGCGCCTTCTCGTACCATCCATTCTTATAGTAAGCCCATCCCAGGCTATCAAGAAAATACCCGTTCTCCGGTTCGATCTCTAGGGCGCGTTGAATCGCTCCAATCGACTCGTCCAAGTGCACACC
>JAPULM010000047.1 GCA_027294925.1 bacterium | reverse complement strand
ATCCAGTTACACGGCTTAGTGATGTCACCGTGCGGCTTATCCCCCTCACGGGTTTCCTCGTGAGGTTTCGAGCCAACGAATCGCACGCCTTAATATAGAGTAGCTGTCATACGGTGCCACATGCGGCGTCATCGAACCCCAAGTTCTTTGGAACCAAGACGACCTTGAACGTCTTGAACTCTAAAAAACATTGCGCTAATCGTTCACCACATCGTAGACGCGGTACGCGACGCCCGTTTCCGTGCGTTTGCCCTCTGCTACGCAGACCAGGCCGTTGAGCCATGCGTACCGTTCGTCGCCCGTTTCGAATCGGGGCGCAGTCATGAAGTACGCGTCCCCATACTCCGACACCTCTCCAGGTTGGGGGAAAGGGCGACCTTCGTCCGGCCTGTTCACGCCGTAGTACTGCACGTAGATCAGTGCCGGGAGACCTCCAGACAAAGAGACGGCGGCGGGTGTTCGGGTGGCAATAGTGGTGGTCATCTTGCCACGTCTCCTCTGCTCGGAATTGGCGTTGCATAATGTCCTTTATGTACCATACCTGAGCCACGCCTAGCAAGGCGAATATACGGGCCACGGTGTGCTTCCAGTCCTGGTCGCTATGCGGTGTGACCGAACCTACTTGATATCGAAGCGACGCAGCGCCTCGCCACTCAGCGTGAATTCCAAAACCAATAGCAGTAGTCGGCAATCAACTGCCAGTGCGGTTTCCCCTCTTTCACTTCCAACTCTCCCAACGGTAGATCAACTGGTCGCCCATCTTGTCGTGCCGAGCAAAGCAAGCCATACATGTCGTCGATCCAGGGCTCATCGGAATCACCCAAGCTTATCACGGTGACACGGCTGGTGTGGCTACTGAAAAGGTCCGTTTCCGTCGAATAATGCGCCTCAAACGGGAATGACAAATTGGCGCTGAGGTACTCGTAGTACGCCAAAAGTGACTCGTCGTCCGCAGTGGGCAGCAGGTCGTCGCTCGTCAGTCCAAAGACCGCCCGTATGCGGTCGTCCTGGTCGTCCATCGAAAGAGGCTTTGTGAAGATGTTCGTGGGATGTTCGATCTCCACCGGCTTGCCAACGTCAGGCTCCAGGTCTTCTTCGTACATCCAGACCTGGCTGGCTTCGAGGCCATCCCGTTCACAACGCTTGTGATAGATCGGGTGGATATTTTTGAGTGTGCGCTCGTTCAACTGAATGAGGTAAGTTCTAGGTTCGGCGTCCTCGACCTCCGCAATCGTTCCAGCCCAACCCCCGAATAGAATGTCCGGGAAATCAGGGTCGGTCACACCGGGCTTGACGCGAACGGCATCGCCGACACTGAACGCCGGCGATGATCCCGTCTTGGACATGGGAATTCCCTCCCTGGGTCTGGTGCAGTAGACCTTCTACGCCTATGTTACGACACATGAGGCTGGCAGTGACGGTTGGGCCAAACGTGTAAAGCGATTTAGCTCCCCATTCGCCCCATCAATAAATTCAAAGCGATGTTGTCCTATCTCGCACGAAGGCAATGCGCCCTTGAGCTGTGGAATTTACCTTTTCGGGCGTTATGCAAAAAAACCCATATTAGAGCCCGCGCTGAATCCCTCGGAGATACGCCACCTGGCCGAGGTGCTGGCTCTCTTCTACGATGACATGGCTGAACATTTTGCCGATGGTATAGCCGGGGCGTCGCTCGGGATCAGGGCACCGGTCCAGGTCTTCGGCGGTCAGGCCATCGAGATACCGCAACGTCTCGCGGCGGACGGCATCGTAGTACGCCATACAATCAGCGATGTTGAACCGTGGGAGTTTGGCAACCTGTTCCGCGGTGTAGCCGAAGCCGTGATCTTGTTCGGGAAGTCCCAGCTTCTGGTACCAGGCATCTCGCTGCCAGACCTGGGCGGTGCGCTGCGCGAAGTCATGAATCCAGCGGTCCTCGACACGTGCCATGTGCCATACCACAAAATCGATGTGGTTAGCATCAGCACTGGGCTGGAATCGTCGCTCTTTCGCGGTGAGACCATCCAGAGCTTTGTGTAGTCCGTCCAAATATTCGTCTAGCCCCATCCTCACGATCTCTTTGAAGTCCATGGCTTCCCTCTTGTCGGCGGTACTTCCCAAATTTTGGTGTGAAATTGGGCCTTTTAGATCACAGATTTGATGGTCAAATTATCCTCGCAACTCGTTAAGCAGACCCTCGGCCTCCTTCAAATCCGCCGTACCAAACCCCTCAGTGGTAGGGTCGAGAACTGGCGCGGTGGCCTTAGGGATCAGAGAGTAGCTGTTGCCGGCAGCTTTCGCCATATGCCGGTGCCTCAGTCCGTCCCATTGCTCCGTTTCCAGCTCCCGCCGCATCAAACGCAGCATGCGGATTTCCCGCACTACGCTTACCTGTTGGCTTCATGCCAAGGGTTATGGGACCTATCAAGCTGGGAGCACTTTCAGCCGCAGCTGCTGGCGTCGACGGATCCGGTAGTCTCGGTAAAGACCCAAGCGCTCGTACAGCCACCGCCTACTCCACCTCTTCCAGCCGAAACCCGGGCGACTCCGGGCGCGCCTCAGGTGCCGTCGTACCTTCTTTTCCACCCACAGACTGACATACCCGAAGCAACGACTCGCATTGCCAATGGCAAAGTAGTTCACCCAGCCCCTCAAAATCGGGTTGATCGCCTCGATTACCCGACTGATGGGCTGAGAGCGATGGCGTCGGAAGATCGGCTTGAGTTTGCCAAGCAGCGCCTTGCGCGTCTTCGTCTGAGGTGTATAGTGCGGTCGCCATTTACCTCGGCGACTGCGTACACGGCGAAACTCAAAGCCTAAAAATCCAAAGCTCTCGTCCTTGGCCAAATCGACGCTGCGACTCTTGTCTTCGTTCAGGGCCACTTGCAATAGGGCCAGTTCCTCACGAAGACGCTTCTCAGCCGCTCTAAGCAGCCACCCATGACGCGGCTGACCGTCCACCAGCACCACCAGATCATCGGCATAACGGCAGTACGAAAGGCGCCTATAGGTGCCCTCCTGCGTTGCCTCCCTGGCATGCTCCAGCATCCGGTCAATCTCCGTCAAGTATAGGTTGCTGAGTAGTGGCGCCAGCACGTCGCCTTGACCCACTCCCTGCTTGCCGCTCGCTTTCAAGATTAACTTGATGACGTGCAACACCTTGGGGTCATTCACCCGTTTGGCCACTTGCGCTAGTACCAGGTGGTGCCGGATGTTATCGAAGTACGATTTGAGATCGATGTCCAAGACGCGGGTTTTACCCTGCGCCATCGCATCGGCCACCCGCTCTACCGCATCATGCGCCGAGCGTTTCGGTCGGTAGCCATACGATCCCTCTTGGAAGTCGGCCTCAAAGATCGGCTCTAAGATGAGCTTCAGGGCACCTTGCACCACACGGTCTCGAATGCAAGGAATCGACAGAACACGTTCGCCTGTCCCTCCCGCCTTCGGGATCGCCTTGCGACGATACCGCATCGGCAGGTAGGTGCCCTGCACCAGTTCGTCTCGAATCCGCTCAAGGAACCGCTCGCGTCCGCCTGCTTCAATGGCCGCAAACGTCACCCCGTCAATACCCGGGGCACCGTTGTTCGCTTTGGCCATCTTGTAGGCTTCCTGCAGCGTTTCCATCTTGCAGACGTGGACGAACAGGCCCCAGAATCGCCACGACGGTTCGGACTTCGCCTTGGCATATAGCCTCTTACTCAGGTCTTGCAATGAGATGGGCGCCTTTGTCATCTCGCCCTTGCCTCCCGTCTTGACAGAAACGTTACCAACAGTAGGGTCCCTGTGCTCCACCGGCGTTACCCCGCTTCATCGCTACTGCGGACCCCTCCGTCACCCTCTGGCCTTCGACCGCTTTCCCGCTACTAACGGTTATACGGCCTACCTTGCTCCACGGATTTCGCCGTGGGACCAGGAGGGCTTCTCCAGTTGCTTAGCATGTCCTTGTCACCGTGCTGCCGCTACCACCCCGCCGGAGTGTCACGTGGCGTCAATCAGAGTGCCACGCAACATGCTGCCTTCGCCCATTGGTTGAGGGCTCGGCCTCCGGGGTGAGTTATTTTCGGGGCCACCTATGCGTTCGCTTACGCTGCGGCCCGGTGACTCGCAACCATCCCGAGGATGGCCTTGTCGATGGGCTTCGGGGGTTGAGTTTCCCGCTCCCCCGCCATCCAAGCTACAGGGCTCCTGATTCTTACCCTGGTGGGACTGTCTCCCACTGAACACGCCAGCCTTCGCTGGACGCACAACCAGCCGTACACCGGGGCGAGCAGATCGTAGGCGTCCTGGCGCTTGTCCTGGGACTGCCAGAGACGGGCCAGGCTGGTGGCGGCGCGGAGTCCCGGGGATTTGACTTGTTGGGTAAAAGCAGGTCTCCGCCTAGGGCATATCCCTTTCAAGCAGATCGCAGGACAGGGCTCTCATCATCACACCTTAAATTTCTCCACAGCACCTTCGCTCCAAGCGACACCGGTACCAAGCGTTCCTTCGACTAAGGCGTGGCCATCCTTAATTTGGACCTCCGGTAGTAAATGGCCGAAAATGAGCGGTAGGGACTGAAACACCAAACCCGATGCCCACGCAGGCCATAGATTTATCTTGTCTTATGGAACAGGCGTACGCAAATAGAGCATCGAGATTTTGCATGGAGTTGACGAGAGAATTTACGATTTTCCCTGCCTACCCGCCGAGAATGTCCTACATTTCTAGTCAAGACAAATACCATAAATCCATTGTTTTATATGTAGTTGTCACGTTAAAGCGCGAAACCAATTCCCCCTGACCGCTCAAAATTGTCTATTTGCTACCGGAAGTCCATCTAGGTAAAAACGAGTACGCCATGCCACCGTCTCAGGGGTGTTAACCGGGGCGGCGGGTGGCTCAGTTTCGATATGTCGAGATAGTTGTTTTTACCAGTACAACTGATAGGCCGTAAGTTGTATGATTTCTTTATCATTTATAACGGCGTTTGTTTTGTAGCGTAGCTGTATTTTTAGGTAA
>JAPULM010000469.1 GCA_027294925.1 bacterium | reverse complement strand
CGCCGTATGCATGGTATCATGCCAAACGTTGGCACGCACTCCTGCGGAGCCGGTTTTCTTTCCCTGGGCAATGTGGGCCCTGGTGTGTGCTCGCTTTCATACTGCTCGGACTGCTCTCCCAGTTCGGCAGCGCTGCAAGTGAGGCGAACGATCCCTCTACTATCGTGGAGCGCATGGCCACAGCCTATAACGGTATCAAAGACTACACCGCTTTGTTCCTCAAACGGGAACGTATGGATGGCAAGCTGAAGCCCATGGAGAAAATCGAGCTGCGCTTTCAGGAGCCTTTTAAAGTCTATATGGGCTGGTACGAGCCGTATGCGGGGCGCGCCATTGCGTACATCGAGGGTGAGAACGACAACAAAATACAGGTGAATCCTGGCGGCATGTTGAAGCTGATGCGCCTGTCGCTCGCGCCCACGAGTTACTTGGCTACGCGCAACGATCACCACTCGATTCTCCAGGCGGGTATCCGCAACACCATTAAAATGATAGTGCAACAATACCAGCGGGGCAAAGCGCGCGATCAGGTCACCGTGCACTTGCAGGGGAATGAGGCAGTAGACGGTCGCCCTACCTATCACCTCGAATTCATCTACCCTCCCGACAAGAAAGCTGGTTATTACGCCTACCGCGCCGAGGTATGGATTGATAAGGAATTCTACTTGCCGACGAAACTCCGGATATACGATTGGGGCAATCAACTCTACGAGTACTACGAGTACCGCTCTTTACAACTGAATCCAGGGCTTGCCCCAGAAGCGTTTCGCCTTGCCTCCCCTGAGTCTAAGCGACAGCCAGAGCCAAAGCAACTCGGGGACTCTTCTTCCTAGATCGACGCTTGGAGGCCACAGCATCCCCTCGTCGGCCTTCTGACACTCCCATACAGTTGGCACAAGGTTTGCAGATGCCCCCAGGGGAGATTCTTCCCCGTCACGAGTGACCACGCCTGGGACGTCGTTTGCCCAGCCTATAGGACTCCAGCAGGCGTGAGGCGGGGGGAGGTGTCCCCAAGGACTGCAGGAGCGAACGACGGCGTCACTGACGTCAACCCTTTGACACCAAGTCCTAATTTTTGACCCTGCACCTGTGGTAGAGATGCATATGAGCCAGACAAATCTCACAGTCTTATTGATCGAGGATGACCTCGGAGATGCGACGATTTTGCGCCGTACCCTGGCCGAGCTCCGTGCGGTGAAATTCGACCTCGTATGGGCGGATCGGCTCTCAAGCGGACTGGCGTACCTCAGCGAGCAAGCCTTCGATATCATGCTGCTCGACCTCTCGTTGCCTGATAGCCAGGGACTAGACACCATTACCCAGGTGCGTGCCCACACCCTCAACGTCCCCATCGTGGTCCTCACTGGTCTCGATGACGAAGCCGTCGCCATGCAGGCCGTACAAGCTGGAGCCCAAGACTACCTGGTAAAAGGCCAGGCGGATGCAAACGCGCTGTCACGTTCCATACGCTATGCGGTCGAGCGCTACCGGCTCCGGGTGGCATTGGAGCAGGCACGTGTGCAAGAAGAAGAGGCCTTGAAGAAGGCCTATGACAAACTCGAGACCCGCGTCGAAGAGCGCACAGCCGATCTCAAACGGGTCAACGGGCACTTGCAAGCAGAGATTGTTGAGCGTCAAAAAGCCGAGACAGAACGCGAGGCCTTAGTCCAACATCTTATGGAAGCCAATCGTTCACTCGAGGAGCTCACGGTCGAAATCCAGCAAAGTCACCGGGAAAACAAACAAGTATTGGCAGCTATCTCGTCGATCCTCATCGGTGTGGAAGCCAACGGCAGGATCTCCGAGTGGAACAGACAGGCCGAGGAAGCCCTGGGTTACAAGCAGGCAGACGTGCTTGGACGCCCCATAGATACCTGTGCCCTGTCATGGGACGACCCCACGGTGCTCACGGGTATTGCGAACTGCCGTCGCACTGAGCAGGCTATACGGCTCAATGATGTCCGCATGACACACGCTGATGGCAGAGCAGGATTCCTCAGCTTGACGATCAGTCCCATACAACGCGGCCCGGACAATGGACTGGGGGTGCTCATCATGGGACAAGACATCACCGAGCACAAGCTCTTGGAGAGTCAGCTCAGTCAGGCGCAGAAACTCGAAGCTATTGGCCAGTTGGCCGCCGGCATCGCCCACGAAATTAACACGCCGACGCAATACGTCAGCGACAATACCCGCTTCCTACAGAACGCTTTTGGGGATATCCAGACCCTGCTGGAGCAGTACAGTGCCGTGTGCCAGACGGCGCGCCAAGGTACACCCCTCGACACCTGCGTGGGGGAAGCGGAGGCCATGGCAGATGACATCGATCTCACCTATCTGTGCGAAGAAATTCCCGTGGCGATTGAGCAATCACTCGAAGGCCTCGCACGCATGGGATCGATCGTTTTGGCGATGAAAGAGTTTTCCCACCCCGGTGGCGAGGAGAAGGTCACCGTGGATCTGAACAAGGCGATCGAAAGCACCATCACTGTGGCGCGTAACGAGTGGAAATATGTGGCCGACATGGTCACAGACTTCGATCCCACGCTCCCCCTGGTGTCGTGTTTGCCAGGGGACATCAACCA